>JACMOJ010000554.1 GCA_014378085.1 Burkholderiales bacterium
CATCGCCTCGTGCGACGTGGCGGCGGCGATGATGGAGCCACCTGGTGGCACGGCGTTGGTGGAAGGGTCGGTCGCTGGGGCGCTCGACTTCCGGCGCGCCATGCGCAAGGTTGATGATGAGTTTGGAAAAGACTGGTGGTTCAAAGTTTGGGGGCCGGATAAGCTGGCCGAAGAGGGGGTCGGTAATCGTGACCAGTGGATGCTCAAAGCCAATGAAAAATGGCATGGCTTCGGCAACCTCGCACCAAATTTCAACCTGCTGGACCCGATCAAATCGACCATCGTCACACCTGGTTTGGACGTCTCTGGCAAATTTGCCAAGACCGGCATTCCGGCATCGATTGTGACCAAGTTCCTCGCGGAACATGGTGTGATTGTCGAGAAGACCGGGCTGTATTCGTTCTTCATTATGTTCACCATTGGCATCACCAAGGGCCGCTGGAATACATTGCTCACGGCCTTGCAGCAGTTCAAAGATGAATATGATCGTAACCAGCCGATGTGGAAAATTCTGCCTGAGTTTGTCGCCACACAGCCGCAGTACGAACGTGTGGGCTTGCGCGACCTTTGTCAGCAGATTCACGATATGTACAAGGCACACGACATCGCGCGCTTAACCACTGAAATGTACACCTCGGATATGCAGCCCGCCATGAAGCCCGCCGATGCCTTCGCCAAGATGGCGCAACGAGAGCTCGACCGTGTGCCGATTGACGATCTCGAAGGGCGTATCACCGGCATCTTGTTGACACCGTACCCGCCGGGTATTCCGTTGTTGATTCCCGGTGAGCGGTTTAACAAAACCATCGTGCAGTATTTGAAATTCGCGCGTGATTTCAACGCCCGTTTCCCAGGATTCGAAACTGATATCCACGGCTTAGTGGAAGATGATGTCGATGGCGAGCTGCGTTATTTTGTAGACTGCGTGCGCGCGTGACAGTAGACGATTCAACCGCCGCTACACACGCGGCGGCACCAATGCGCAAAGCACTGGCGGTTGACGATGACGAGACCATGCTGGATTGGCTGTCGATGTGTCTGCACAAGATGGGCTACGAAGTTGTCACGGCGACCGATGGCATGGCGGCACTGAACCTCTGCAGCGAACACGTATTTGATCTGGTGTTGTGCGACATCCGAATGCCCAAACTTTCTGGTTTGAGTTTTCTGAAAAACGCGCGTAACCGTAACCCGAAGTCGGTGCGGCGCGTGATTTTTGTGTCCGCACTCTCTGACAGCACAATGAAACGCGAAGTGGCTGATGCGGGTGGTGCCGCGGTACTTTCGAAGCCCGTCACCTTGGCGCAGTTGGTGGAAGCGGTGAGGGCGTTACCGCCATAGCCGCTTGTTGACGCAATCAATAACCCACTCTCGGGTGGGCTGGGTTATTGATGAACCTCAGATTTCAAAGGCTTGCTCAAGCCGCTATGTTGCCTTCGAGCGTTGGGTAATCGGTATACCCCTTTTCACCGGGCGTATAAAACGTCGACATGTCGGGCGCATTCAGTGCCGCGCCTTTTTGCATGCGCGCCACTAAATCCGGGTTGGCCAAAAAAGGGCGGGCGTAACCTATCATGTCGGCGCGACCGTCGTTGAGGGCGGCTTCGCCAGTCGTTGCGTCAAATCCACCCGCAAGAATGAAAGGCCCATCGAACGCTTTGCGCAGCGCGAGTTTGAAGGCTTCAGGCACAGGCGGTGCGCCCATCGCCGAGTGATCGAGTACGTGGAGATAGGCGAGCTTCATGGCGGAGAGTTCGTTCACCAGCGCCAGGTACTGTGGTTCTAAATCGTCGAATGGGCCGGTGCTGTTAAAGACGCCATATGGTGAGAGTCGGATACCAACACGCTCGGCACCGATCGCTGCAACTGTGGCGCGAGCAACTTCCAGCGCAAAGCGATTACGCGCCGCGATGGAGCCACCGTAGCCATCAGTGCGCGTGTTGACGTTGGCATTCAAAAATTGCTCGATCAAGTAACCGTTGGCCGCGTGTAACTCGACGCCGTCGAATCCCGCTGCGACGGCGTGTTTAGCGGCGTCGGCGAATTCTGCGACGGCGTGGTCGATGTCGGCTTGCGTCATTACACGTGGCTGGCTATGTGGCTGCATGCCAGCGCTATCGGTATACATCTCCCCAGGGCAGATGACATCGGTCGGGCCAACCACCTCGGCACCATCAGGTAGATTGGCCGCTTGGGTGACACGCCCGGTGTGCATGAACTGGATATAGATCTTGCCGCCCTTGGCGTGGACGGCGTCTGTCGTCAGCTTCCAGCCCGCGACCTGCGCGGCGTTGTAGAGGCCGGGAATCCGTGGATAACCCAAGCCATTTGGCGACGGCGAAGTGCCCTCGGTAATGATGAGGCCCGCGCTGGCGCGTTGGCCGTAATACTCCGCCATGAGTGTATTCGGTACATTGTGGTCAACCGCGCGGCTGCGAGTCATGGGCGACATCACGGCACGGTTGGTGAGGGTGATGTTGCCGATCGTTGTCGGCGTAAACAGTTTAGAAGTGGACATACATTTCCAGTGAGAGAAGGAGGGGGAGGGGGAGAGGATAGGTTGGTGTTCGGAAAGGCGTGAGTAAACGCTTGCGCTTTGATCGTGCGGTCGTTCTAAAGGTGGGGCATGGCAGGCGCATTACAACCCTGCATTCGTGGCTTGCATTCGTGGTCTGCATTCGTGGCTTGCGTTCGTGGCTTGCATCCATTAGTGAGCCGAAAATTCCCCGCTCGTCGTCTTACGACGACTCTCTGCCCCCTTTACAAAAGGGGGCAACCGAGCACAGCGATGGTGGGGATTTTTGGCACGGCCCTTTGCAAAGGGGGCAATCGAGCGCAGCGATGGTGGGGGATTTTTGACACGGCCCTTTGCAAAGGGGGCAATCGAGCGCAGCAATGGTGGGGGATTTTTGACACGGCCCTTTGCAAAGGGGGCAATCGAGCGCGGCGATGGTAAGGGATGCCAACAAGGCGGCAGTCTCGGCTAAACCGCGCTCCTTACGGCGCAACCGGCGAGCTGAAGCATACCCAATTGTCTGACCCATAGAAGCGCCGGAAATAAAGACTCGCCATCCCACGGCATTTTTCAAGCATAAATGCTTGTAGATGCCCGCCGGTACTAGGCTTTGTGTATTTATTGCTCGATCATGTAACGGCGAGCTTCACTCCCGAACTTCACGCCCGAACTTCACGCGCGAACTCCACGCCCGAACTTCACGCCCGAACTACAAACCTCCCGCATCGGCTAGAATGCCAAGGCTTTCACGTCGTGTGGGAGAGCGCTGCCGCAAGCGAGCAGCCGCCGAAGGCGTAATCACCCGAAATCGCTCAGGTACCCAGAACCACACAGACGGGCAACTCTGGAGAGAGGTCGCAGACCGTATGCGGCTCGCCGAAGGTGATACCGGATGCATTGTCCGGGAAACTCTCAGGCACCAAGGACAGAGGGGACCCTGCGCACGGTAAGGTGTTTTCACCTGCTGTGCAGCGCGGGATCGCCGTCTGCGGTGCTCGCCGTACACTCCGTACGTGTCCGCTCCTCAACGCCGCTCCGCGCTGCTCGCGACGGTGCCGACAACTTTCGGTGCGCAGGGGTCAACTACCGAGGACCCAAAACATGCTCAAACGCACCCCACTATTTGCCACCCACCTCGCCGGCAATGCAAAGATGGTCGAATTTGGCGGCTGGGAAATGCCGTTGCACTACGGCAGCCAGGTCGAAGAACATCACCAAGTGCGCCGCCGTGCCGGCATGTTTGATGTCTCGCATATGCTGAACGTCGATATCACCGGTACCGATGTGCGCGGTTTCTTGCGTACGCTGGTCGCCAACAACGTCGACAAGTTACAAGCTCCGGGCAAAGCGCTTTACTCATGCATGCTGAATACCGACGGCGGTGTAATTGACGACCTGATCATTTATTTCTTGAGTGAATCCCGCTTTCGAATTGTTGTGAACGCCGGTATGGCGGAAAAGGACGTCGCGTGGATGCAGCAACAAGCCGCCGCCAGCCACGCCAGCCTCACCATCACACCGCGCCGTGATCTCGCCATGATCGCCGTGCAGGGCCCCGCCGCTCGTGAGGCGGTTTGGTCGGTGTGGCCGCAACATCGCGCGGCGACTGAAAATTTAGTGGCTTTCTCTGCGTTTGTGTTGGGTGATGTGATGATCGCGCGCACCGGCTACACCGGCGAAGATGGTTTTGAAATTGTGTTGCCCGCTGCGGATGCGCCGGCGTTTTGGAACGCGCTGAAAGACGCCGATGTGGCACCGGCGGGTCTCGGCGCACGCGACACGCTGCGGCTGGAAGCTGGTATGAATTTGTACGGCAACGACATGGACGAATCCGTTTCGCCGTTGGATGCCGGATTGGCGTGGACGGTCGACATGAAAACGCCGCGCGCATTTATCGGCCGCAACGTGCTGGAAGCAAATGGCAAACAGCGCGCCTTTGTTGGTCTAAAGCTGCTTGATCGCGGTGTATTACGTGCCCACATGAAAGTCGTCACACCGCACGGCGAGGGCGAGATCACCAGCGGCACACATTCACCCACGCTCGGTTTTTCAGTGGCGATGGCGCGCGTGCCATTGGGCGTTGCCATTGGTGACACCTTGGAGGTGGATATTCGTGGCAAGTTAATGCCTGCCTTGGTGGTCAAAATGCCTTTCGTACGAAACGGTAAAGCCCTCATTTCCTAAATCTGCAAATGCGCAATTCACTAATCTACTTCTCACTCTGGAGCCCACATGAATATCCCAGCCAACCTGAAATACACCAAAAGCCACGAGTGGATTCGCCTAGAGGCGGACGGCACACTCACCATTGGTATTACCGACCCTGCACAAGAAATGCTGGGGGATTTGGTGTTCGTTGGTGACGTCAAAGTGGGAGAGACGTTGAGCGCAGGCGAAACCGCTGGCGTGGTCGAGTCGGTGAAGGCGGCCTCGGACATCTATGCGCCGGTGAATGGCGAAGTGATTGAATTTAACGGCGAACTCGATGCTGCACCTGAGGCACTCAATGGCGCACCGTATGACAACTGGATTTTCAAAATGAAACCCGCCAATGCGGAAGACGTCACCGGATTGCTCGATGCGGCGGCTTACAAAACTGTTGCCACCGCAGGCTAGTCGGGAGTCATGATGAATTTGATGTCTCCCGCCGAGCTCGCCAACGGCAGCGAATTCCACGCCCGCCATATCGGCCCCACTGAAGCTGACATCGCACTGATGCTCAAGGTGGTCGGTGCGTCGTCGCTCGATGACCTGATCGGCAAAATTGTGCCCAAGCAGATTTTAAAAGAGGGGTTGCTTGACCTTAACGGGCCGCGTACTGAGCAGGATGTGTTGTCAGACTTAAAACGCATCGCGGCCAAAAACAAAGTCTACAAATCGTTTATCGGTCAAGGCTACTACGGCAACTACACACCCGGCGTGATTCTGCGCAACATCCTCGAAAACCCGGCTTGGTATACCGCCTACACGCCGTACCAGCCGGAGATCTCTCAGGGTCGATTAGAGGCGCTGCTCAATTTTCAGACGATGGTTTGTGACCTGACAGGCATGGAGATTTCGAATTCGTCACTGCTGGATGAAGCCACCGCCGCAGCGGAAGCAATGACGCTGGCGAAGCGCTCAGCCAAATCAAAATCAAACACCATCATCGTTGCGGAGGACTGCCATCCGCAGACCATCGCGTTGATCAAAACGCGCGCCGAGCCGTTGGGGCTCGAGGTGAAAGTGGGGTTTGCGCCGACGCTGATGGAAGACAACGACTACTTCGGTGTGGTTGTGGAGTACCCGTCGACATCGGGTCAGATACACGACATGGCACCGTATGCCGCCGCCGCACATGCCAAAGGCGCGTTATTTATTGCCTGTGCCGATTTATTGGCGTTGACACTATTAAAGCCACCTGGTGAGTGGGGTGCTGACATCG
>JACMOJ010000555.1 GCA_014378085.1 Burkholderiales bacterium
GGTGGCCGCGAGTGCGTAGAGACAGCTAAATTCACTTTCCGCGCGGGGATTCAGGCAAACTCCCGCTTTACTTCGGGCGTGAAAGTATCAAATCAGAACCAGCGGGGGAACAGCGGGTTGTGGCCGTTAGTTGAAAATCATTTGGATCTTCCACTATCAAGTTTTGCTCGACCAGTGAGAAGGCGAATACCGAAAACAACGGAGCCAAGTGAAACAGAAATTAGACCAACAGCAACAGCCAACTTTAAGCCCGTTACGCCCATCAATGACGTCAAGTAATTGTATAGGCCGCACAAGCGAGAGCAAGACCAAAAAGCCTCTTCCCCGCCATCGAGCAATGCGATGAAATACATGGCGCTCAGGCCGATAGACAAGAACGCCCCGCAGCCAACCATAAGCCAGCCCATAGATTTTTCGTTTTGCCCTACGCTGGCCATGATGAGTTCCAACTGACTTTTGCCATCATTTTCAATTGATTACCCTACAGGAAAGTTGCAATCAGACAACCGGCGCGTACCGCCGCTATTGGCCGATATTACCGCGCCGCCTGTGCTGGCTGTTGGCGCACGCTATTGCCGGTGATTAATTTATCCGGAAAAGGCGACCGCGCCCCTATTAGTCGGAAAACAGCAAATCAAACAGCGCCCTCGATTTTGGCGTCATGTTCTTCGGATCGGGACGTAGCACTTCGTCGGCCGGAACCAGCAACTTAGCATACACCGCTTGGTAGACCCGTTTCACAACGCCCGGTGCGACTTCTTCGCGGTCATACCCTGGAAAAAATCCAACTAGGCGATAGCCGGCATTTTCAAGTGCGCGTTGCACATGCGGAATTTTCAACATCGCCATTGCGTACATGAATGCTGCACCCATCACCTTTCCAATGTTCTCTGTGCCGTTCAGCATAAATAACGCTAGGTTGGCACCGCGATGTGCGGGTGCAACGATGATGGTTCGGCCGTAGAGAGCCAGCGAATCTATTTCGCGCTCGAATGACCACATGCCTATCAACTCGCCCCTAAAATTGATTGGCACAACCAGAACGTCACGCTCTGACTCGCCCTCGAAATACACCCTGCTGTGATAGTAATCTTCTCGCAAGTAGCCGCTGTTAGCACCGACCGAAATATCTGGATGCCATACCCTGATGGCGGCGATCAGCGGCGCGATGTGTGAGCGCTCGAGCCGCTCAAAACTGTACCCCTCGGGCAGCGGCACTAGGGACCGCAGTTCGACGCAGGTGGGCCATTTCATCGTCGTCCCTCTGCAGCTTGCGGCGCGGCCGCAGAGTTTGGGAACAGGACGTCGAAGAGGGCACGGGCCTGCGGTGTCAGGTTGTTAGGGTCGGGACGAGCCAGTTCTTCCTCTGGTACCAGCACCTTGGTATAGACGCCCTCGAAAACTCGCTTGACCATGCCCGGTGCTACTTCCTCACGGTCATAACCAGAGGTGAAGCCGATCAATTGCCATCCGGCAGTTTCGAGTGCGTGCTGCATATGTGGAATCTTCAGAGTGGCCAGCGCGAAAAAGAATTCGGCACCCATCGCCCGTCCGGCAAGCTCCGCTAGCGGCATCACTTTCGACGCCAGTTTTGCGCTCCGGTGTTCCGGCGCAACAATGATCAACCGTCCATACAGTGACAGCGCGTCCGGCTCCTGTTCCCAGGACCACATCCCAGCAAAGTCATCACCATGCTTGAACAATCCGACAATGATATTTTTCTCGCGCTCTCCGTCAAGAAACACATGGTCGATATAAAAATCTTCTCGCAAATAACAACTTCCTCCACCCACGGCAATATCCGGATGCCATCGCTCGATGGACTTAATTAGCGCCGGGATATCCGAACGCTTAAGCCACTCGTAACGGTATCCCGCTGGCAGTGGTGCCATCACCGACAGTTGGTCAATCCCCGGCCATTTCAATTTTTCACCATTGTTGTTTGAAAGCAGCTACAGATGTTGGAGTCAAATTGTTTTTCATTTGATTCGGTGAATCAAACTATGAAAGTAGAAAGCGTGTTCGAAGCGCGGCTTTTGGCCGCTAGGCGGCAATCAATACGTCCGCTGAAATACCAAAATCAGTGTGCAGTTTACGGATCATCGCTAACGAAAGTGGTCGCTTGCGGCTGAGAACCTCATAAGCGCGGTTTGGCCGTCCAAAAACTGGCGTCAAGTCGTGAATCGTCAGACCGCGTTGTTCAATCACGAACTTGATCGACTCAACAGGATCCGGCGGCAGCATCGGGTAGTGCTTCGCTTCGTAGGCCTGAATCAACGTAACTAACACATCGAGCGTGTCGCCGTCTGGCGAGCCAGCCTTTGCGCCCATCAGTTCTTCAATGGTCTTAAGCGCCGCGTTGTAGTCACGCTTTGAGCGGATTGGCTTGATAGTCATGGCGTCTCCTTCATATCGTTTGTGCATCGATTTGGTCGTATTGTTTGTGGGTGCCGATGAATCGAACATACACCACGCGAAACGGATAGTTAATCCACACAACAAGACGATATTTGTTGCCAGCTAAGTTAAACACTACGCGACCGTCTCTCAGAATGCGAGCCGCCCCGAGATCGGCCTTCACCTCTGCTGGACTTTTCCAGTCTGCGGAAGACAATAGGGTGATAGGCCGCTCAACGGCAATGCTGCCAAACGGTTGGCATCACTCAGGCTTGAGTGGTTGCAACCGCTTCAGAAATACCGACATCTCCTTGGCCGCCTGTTTGTCGCCCTTGGCTTCGGCCGCAGCCATACCACTGAGGTAGGCGGCGGTCGCCTCGCCGAGCTCGTTGGCGGCAGTAAGGGCTTTACCAAGTAATTTCCAAGCCGCCGAGTACTGCGGGTCGTGGATAACCGCAGCCCGCAGATGAGGCACAGCGCGGTTTGCATCGCCCGCCATCAGGTACGCATTGCCGAGTGAAAACCGCAGCAGCGCCGTATCTTTGCCCGCCGCAAGCATCGCTTCAAAATTGTCAATCATCGACATTGGGTTGGTGCTCTTGGTAGTTTGGTGGGGAGCCGATTGTGAGCCAATTCGGCTATCATTTCCGATTCGGGAATTCGCTCACGATTGCCTAAGAAAAACAGGATACCTTCCATGACCACTGTATTTCACTGTTCTGCCAGAAAAGTGCTGTTGACCACCGTCGCTAGCCTCGTATTGCTGGCCTTGCCCATGAAGTCGAGCATTGCCCAAACCAAGGGTCGTGAGGTGTCGATCGGTCTTCAGGCTGCCATCACCTCGATGGACCCGCACTATCACAACGTCGGCCCCAACAATAGCCTGGTGCGCCACGTCTTTGAATCGTTGGTGCACATTGACGACAACCAAAAACTGGTGCCCGGCCTTGCGACATCTTGGAAGGCGCTCGACGATCTGACGTGGGAGTTCAAACTTAGAAAAAACGTGCGGTTTCACGATGGCTCGCCGTTTACCGCAGAAGATGTTGCGTTCACCATCAAGCGCGCGCCGAATGTGCCGAACAGCCCGTCGTCATTTGCCACCTTCACGCGGTCTATTGTGGATGTGAAAGTAGTTGATCCGCATACGGTGGTGATTAAGACAGGCGCGGCAAA
>JACMOJ010000059.1 GCA_014378085.1 Burkholderiales bacterium
AGCGGAATAATGAAATTGGTCGCTTCGGCGATGGGAATGAAACGATCCGGCCCGAGCACACCCATCGTTGGATGATGCCAGCGAATCAGGGCTTCTACACCGAGCATTTTGCCCGTGCTGAAGCCTATTTTCGGTTGGTAGTAGAGACGGAATTCATTGTTTTGCATGCCCGAACGCATGTCTTTTTCAATTTCAAATCGCTCGACAGCGTCCTCTCCGAGATCGGCAGAATACTCACTGAAGCGCGCGCGACCCTGCGCCTTGGCGCGATACATTGCCATGTCAGCATTGGCCAGCAATGTCGGCACATCGGCCCCATCTGCAGGAAAGGTGGCGATGCCGATACTTCCGGTGACTTTGACCTCGTGGCCTTGGAGCTGGGCCGGCTCGCTGATGGTCGCGAGCATTTTTGCCGCCAGCAACCCAAGGCTTGCCTTGTCACCGACCGCCTCGACCATCACGACGAATTCGTCGCCTCCCAAACGCGCCACCAGATCACTGTCGCGAACGCTGGCACGCAGGCGACGGGCCATTTCACGAAGCAATTGATCACCTGTCGGGTGACCGAGTGTGTCGTTGATGGATTTGAAGTTATCCAGATCGATGAAAAATATCGCCAGCCGGTGCTTATTGCGCTCAGCCTTGTTCAAGGCTTGCTGAAGGGTATCGCTCAATGAAGCACGATTGGGCAGGCCGGTGAGTGAATCGTGCGTGGCCATGTCCTGAATGGTCGCAAGCGCGTTGGACAGTTCCTCGTTGGCACGCAGAACGCGCGCGCGCATGGCACTGATGCGCGCACCGATCCAGGCAAACGCGGGCAGAAGCAACGCCAGCCAAGCCCACTGATACCACTCGATAAGAACATCGACCTGTTGCGGTCGGAAGCTCATTAGCAAATTAATGACCAGCGCATAGCCGGCCAGCATAAACAAGGTCGTCATGACAAAGTCGCGCGGCTTGAAACGAAACACACCGAACAGCATTACCACCAGGCACCATGCCAGTGCCAAACTGCGATCGCGTTCGAAGTGATAGGCGATAAACATAATTATCGTAATCGCGGCTAATGTCTGCGCGAGTATCAGGCTGGAATCCGTCGCGCGCTTATTCAGCTCGAATTTGAACGCGACATAAAAGACCAAATTCACCATCACGATCAGCACAGCACTGGCGAGGGCACCGTTAAATCCGATCAACTTGACGACGTAGCCCAGCAACAACAGTAAAAGCCCCAGCCCGTATGTCGCAATGCCCATCAGCGCGCCGCGTGCGCGAATTTCGGGTGGCGGGTCACCGAAGGCCCTCGCCAAGGTAATCATGGAGTCGTCATTTCAATATTAGGAAGGTCCTGCGGACAGCTGATATTCTTATTCAGAATTTACGCGGAAAGAATAACAGGGATTTCTGAGCCGTGACCCGGATTCACAAAAGTTCATGAAAATCTGGCGCGCTTGGCAACGAGCTGATGCCGACATTCAAAATCGACGCCATGTCGACATGCGCAATGCCACGACGTCTGATTTTTGATTTGGGTGTTTGCCGGCATGCAGCTGCTTTGAGCCTGGTCCTCTCACCATTAAGCCAGGCGGAATGCCTGCCGAAAGTTGCGCGGCACTGGCATCCTACCTGTTCCGTGGTGCAACGGTGACCACGCCATCTGGGGCCGGACCAATGCCACCTACACGGCGTCCTGTCAACAACGTATATAGTTTTTTCAGCAGCCGATAGATAAATCGCACGAACAACAGCGTCAGTACAGCTTCAGCGAGTGTTATAACGAAAGCGTTGAACGCATTCCAGCGCAACTGGCGGGTGTGGAATTTGGCGATCGCGCCATCGCGGGCGATTTCGATGCTGTCATAGAACGTTGGTACGACCAGCAACGTGAGTATGGTGGAGGTAATAGTCCCGCCAATGATGGCAATGGCCATCGGCCGGTAGAATTCTCCGCCCTCGCCCATGCCGATGGCGACCGGCAACATGCCCGCAATCAGTGCAAACGTGGTCATCAGAATCGGACGCAAACGCACGCGGCCGGCGTGCATCAGCGCGTCTTCGCGGCTGATACCCTGCTCTTCCTCTTTGCGCGCGCAATCGAGTAACAGAATCGCGTTTTTGGCAACCAGGCCCATGAGCATAATGATGCCGATAAAACTCATTAAATTAAGCGTACTTCTAGTGAGCAATAACGCGAGGACGACGCCAATGAGACTCAACGGCAACGACAGCATGATCGGAAGCGGTGCCGTAAAAGACCCAAATTGAATCACCAGCGTGAAATACATCAGACCGATGCCCAGTAGCAGGGCAATGCCCATCTCGGTGAACACTTCGCTCTGGTCGCGCGATGCACCACCGAGTTCAAGTCCGTAGCCCGCCGGGAAATCGATCTGCTTGGCGATCTTCATCGCGTCTGCCGTCACCTCGCCGGGCGAGCGCCCCTGCGCATTGGCTGAAACAGCAATCATTCGCTTGCCATCCGAGTGTTCGATCTGTGCGGGGCCCTTACCCATGGTGACGGTGGCGATCTGGTCGAGCGGCACCATCATATTGCTGCTGCCGACGGCAATAGGCAGATGCTCGATATTGGCTGCGTTAACCCGATCATCCGGATGCAGACGCACCGCGACATCGCGTGATTCGCCGGTTGGATCCACCCAGTCTCCCACCTCGACACCGGCAAACGCGACGCGCAATGCCTGCGCGGTGTCTCCAACTGATATACCGAGCGAGTTCGCCAGTCCGCGATTGAGCTCAATCCGCAGTTCGTCTTTCGGGTCCTGTTGCGAAAGTCCGACATCAACCGCGCCAGGTACCTTGGAAAGTTTCTCCATGAAGTCGCCGGTGATGGCCATCAGCCGCCGCGAATCCGGTCCCGAAAACAAGATTTGCACGGGTTTTTGAGCGCCCATGTTCAGATCATCCAGCACTGTGTATTCGGCACCGACAATCTGCAGCATTAGTTTGCGCAGATCAACCGCAATCTCGCTGCCGTCCCGCTGCCGCTTGGTGCTTTTTCCAATGTCAACGTAAACACGACCGCCACCGGCATTTACGCTGCTGTTGGTCGCCACGGTTTCCGGCATCGAGCGCGCGAGCTCGGCCGCTTTTTCGACTTTTAAGCGCGCATATTCGAGGCTGGCGCTCGACGGAACGCGAACGTCAATCGCGAGCGCGTCGCCGTCGGCTTTTGGCAGGAAACTTGAGCCGCCCACAAAGTAGTGCAGCGCGAGCGCACCAACGAACGCAATGCCCGCAATCGCCGCCATGGAGCGGCGGTGATGCAGTGCCCAAGCAATCACGTTGGCATAGCGGTTTGACTGGTGATCAAACCATATATTGAATTTCGACAGCCACTGGCTCAAGCCTTTCTTGGGACGGTCACGGTAACCGATCGGGTCACCCCAATACGCAGATAACATTGGATCAAGCGTAAAGGAAATAAACAGGCTCACAAGCACCGAGGTCGCGACAGTCAACGCAAAGGGCCGGAACCATTCACCGGCGCCACCTCCCATAAAGGCGACCGGAATAAACACTGCAATAATCGAGAACGTGGTGGCCGTCACTGCAAGGCCGATTTCGGCCGTGCCCGCACTGGCTGCTGTGCGCCGGTCCGCGCCCATTTCCATATGGCGGACGATATTTTCACGCACCACGATGGCATCGTCGATCAACACCCCGATCGCCAGCGAGAGCCCCAGCAATGTCATGAAATTAAGCGTGAATCCGCAGGCCCACACCGCGATAAATGCGGCGATCACCGAGGTCGGCAAGGCTAGCGCAGTAATTAGCGTGGAGCGCCATGAATTAAGAAACGCGTACACCACAAAAATCGTCAGCACCGCGCCGAACAGTAACGCCTCGATTACATTCGTCAAGCTGCCTTGTGCGTTTTTGCCGCCGTCCTGCGTAACTTCAAGCTTGGTGCCCTTTGGTATTGTCTTGTTAATCTCTTCGACCGCCTTGCGAATCTTGTTGGCCACGGTAACCGTGCTGGCGTCGCGTGAGCGGGTCACGGAGATACCGACGTTTGGCAGGCCGTTGCGCAAGCTGAAACCTGCGAGTTCCGCAAAACCATCCGCAATGGTCGCGACTTGACCGAGCCGTACCAACTCATTGCCGCGGCGCTTAAGGACGATTTGCTCGAACTCAGCCGGGGACTCGATACGACCGACGAGGCGAATGCTCTGCTCGTCAAGCGGGCCCCGCACGCGTCCAACTGGCGCGGTGGTGTTCTGCGCACGCAGCGCAGCGACAACCTCGGTCACCGAGACATTGAACTCACGCAATTTCTCCGCCCGCAACAACACAGAAAGCTCGCGACGAAGCGAGCCATTCACGTTAACCGTCGCGACGCCGTCGATGGCGCGGAATTTGTCCGCGAGCACGTCTTCGGCAAGCCGCGAGATCTCTGCATGCGTTTGTGCCGACGACGACAGCGCCATCTGCATGATCGGCTGCGTACCGGGATCGATGCGCCGCAGGATGGGCTCGCGCATTTCGATCGGCAGCTTGTGTCGCACGGAGGCAATCGAGTTGCGAATTTCATCGGACGCTTCGATCATGTTTTTCTTGAAATTGAAGATGATCACGATGCTTGCCGCGCTCTCCCTGGCAGTGGATTTGATTTGATAGACCTGCGAAATACTTTGAAGAGATTTTTCAACGCGATTGATTATCTCGCGCTCGACCGTTTCGGGCGATGCGCCCGGATACGGGATATTGACGACGATCACCGGCTGTTCTACATCGGGATTCTGATTGACACGCAAGTTCTTGAGCGCCATCAGGCCAAACACCATCAGCATGATGATGATGACGACCGTTGTAACGGGCCGCTTGATACTGAAATCGGAGAGGAACATGGCTTATTTCCCTTTAGCGGCGACTGGCGCGGGTGCGGGTGCACTCGCCACAGGCGCAGTGGTAGGCGTTGCGACGGCACTTGCGGTGTTCATCGCGACGACCTGCCCGTCTTTCAATGTCGCTGCCGGGTAACGAATCACGCTGTCCCCCTCGGCCACGCCGCTGACCACAACGAAATCGCCACTGCGCGGATCGCGCTCGCCGATGACGACAGCCGTTTTCTGCAGCTTGTTGTCTTTCATGCGCCATACGGACGCGCTGTCGCCATCGCGCACCAGTGCCGTCGCGGCAATGGTGAGGCTGGTCCTGCTGGCGGCCTCGATGCGGCCTTCGGCATACAACCCGGCCAGCTTCGGCTGTTTTTCGCCGGCAAAATCAACCAGCACCTCGACCTGTCGCGTGACAGCGTTGGCCGAAGGATTGACACGTCGAACCTTGCCGGCAAACTCCTGATCGCCATAGCCGTTGACGCGAAAACCCACGGGCTGCCCCGCTTTGATGTCGCCGATATTGTCGGCAGACACCATGCCTACGAAACGCATGCTGGTCGGGTCGATCACCTTGAGCAGTTCCTTGCCTACCTGTGCCGTGTCGCCGGCGGAGACCTTACGATCACTGACAATGCCATCGAACGGCGCACGGGCTTCGGTGCGCTGCAACTGTTGGCGAGCCTGCACGGCACGCGCCTTGGCGCCC
>JACMOJ010000060.1 GCA_014378085.1 Burkholderiales bacterium
ACCGTCCGCGACTCACTCACCATCATGGCGGATTTGGCGGCTAACATCATCGTGCGGCCTGACAATATGCGTGTGGCGGTGATGAAGGGTTTTGCCACCGCGACCGATCTTGCCGACTACTTGGTAAAAAAAGGCATGGCGTTCCGCGATGCGCATGAAGCGGTGGCGACCGCTGTCCGTGTGGCCGCGCAATCACAACGCGGCTTGGAAGAGCTCTCGCTGGAAGAGTTGCGCGTATTCTCGCCACTCATTCATGACGATGTGTACGCAGTGCTCACGCCGGAGGGTTCCGCGGCGCTGCGTAACCACATTGGCGGCACAGCGCCTGAACAAGTTCGCGCCGCCATCAGCCGCGCGAAGATGAGGTTATTAGCGTAGATTGTGTCGACAGTTACGCGTGTACACAAGCTGCGGCTATTGTGTCGCCATACGCCGACGCTGACGCCGACGGTTTTCCATGCAGCGTGGATTAAGCACTGTTTAGGCCCCTTTTCAAAGCACCATTTGGCAGTATCAATCGCGGCATTGCTTGCGGCATTGCTTGCGGCTTTGGCCAAACTCGCTTATTGTCATCTCTAAGCAAGACGAATCGGATTTTTCATGTGCACTGGATGTAAACAACTTTGGATGGGTTTCATTGGCACCGCGTTGTTTTTGCTGACGGGGCTGAGTGTTGCGCAAACTTCACTTCCAAACGCGAAGCGGGGCGCACCAAGCTTACTGCCATCGGCGTTATCGAGCGCCTCTGTCCATTCGACAGCGAGTACGTCGGTCATCCCGAACGCAGACCAACCGGGTGATAGTTTGGCGTCTCTTTTCGGCAATAGCGTTGACGCCGATATTAAGGCAGCGCCTTCTAGTTGCAAAGTCGACAGCTTGGTCTGTTATGACTATCGCAAGCGCCGCTCGGTGGTGCCGATGACAAAATTGATCATGCCGGATGTTCCGGGTCTCAGAAAAGAAGGCGTTACTGTCAAGCGCGACCGGGTGGCCTTTAACTACAGTTTCTGATTGGTTGAATGCGCAATAAAAAGCGGCCACTTGAAGTGGCCGCTTTTTTATACATCTAAGTTCTGCACAATCAACGCGTTCTTTTCTATGAATGCTCGCCTCGGTTCAACATTATCACCCATCAGCGTGGTGAAGATTTCATCAGCGCCGATTGCATCTTCAATCTGCACGCGGTTGAGAATTCGCACCTTAGGATCCATGGTGGTTTCCCAAAGTTGCTCAGGGTTCATCTCGCCAAGACCCTTGTAGCGTTGGATCGCCATGCCGTCTTTGGCTTGCCCGATCAACCAATTTAGCGCTTCGCCAAAGGATCTCACGGCGAATATTTTTTCGCCGCGTTTAATTTCTGCGCCATCACGAATCAAACCGTTCAACATCTGTGCGGTGCTCACGATCTGTTCGTAGTCGCCGGTTTCAATGAAGGTCGAATCGATGACCGTATCGCGCTTGTTGCCGTGCAGTGTCTTAGTGCAGCGCAAGCGATAGCCATCGTGCGCCTCGTCTTGTTCCACCTTCACCACCAGCGTGCCGGTATCAATAGCGTCAGTCAGCCACACCGCGGCCTTTGAAGCCGACTCCGCGTTGCTGAGGTCAATACGCGGGCAAGCCAGCATGCCGCGCACCACATCTGGGTCAAACGTACGGGAAAGACGATTGATGATTGCATCGGTGATCAGAAATTCGTCAGCAAGTTTGCCAAGCGCTTCCCCTTCAATCCACGCGGCGCCGCCACCAGGATTTAGCGAGGCGTCATTCATCGCTTTCTTTAACTGCAACTGCTTCAAACCCTGCTCGTCTTTCACATAACGCTCTTCTTTGCCGCTCTTCACTTTAAATAGCGGCGGCTGCGCGATGTAAATATAACCATTCTCGACTAGCTGCGGCATCTGCCGATAAAAGAAGGTCAGTAATAGCGTGCGGATGTGTGCGCCGTCGACGTCCGCGTCAGTCATGATGATGATGCGGTGATAGCGGAGTTTGTCGTGATTAAAGTCGTCTTTGCCGATTCCCGCGCCGAGCGCCGTAATCAGTGTGGCGATTTGTTCGGAACCAATCACTTTATCGATGCGCGCTTTCTCAACGTTCAGCACCTTTCCGCGCAACGGCAGAATCGCCTGGAACTTACGGTCACGGCCTTGTTTCGCGGATCCCCCGGCGGAGTCACCCTCGACGATATAAATCTCACAAAGTGATGGATCTTTTTCTTGGCAGACGGCGAGTTTTCCGGGTAAGCCGATGCCATCCATCACACCTTTACGCCGGGTTAACACACGCGCTTTGCGGGCGGCATCGCGCGCGCGCGCGGCGTCTACAATTTTAGAGCAGATGATTTTTGCGTCCGCTGGGCTTTCGGCTAAGAAGTCGGTTAATTTAGCTCCAACAACTTCCGATACCACCAGCTGTACTTCCGAAGAAACTAGCTTATCTTTTGTCTGTGACGAAAACTTTGGTTCTGGGACCTTTACTGACAAGACACATGTAAGCCCTTCACGCATGTCGTCGCCGGCTGTTTCTACTTTGGCTTTTTTCGCAAATTCGTTTTCTTCGATATATTTGTTGAGAATGCGCGTCATTGCGGTGCGCAAACCGGTCAAGTGGGTGCCACCATCACGTTGCGGGATATTGTTGGTGAAACACTGAACGGTCTCACCATATGAGTCATTCCACTGCATCGATACTTCAACGGTCATGCCATCTTTTTCACCGATCGCGTGAAAGATATTTGGGTGCAGAACCGTTTTTGTGCGATTCATGTATTCCACAAAACCCCTGACCCCGCCAGCGTAGGCGAAGTTCTCACTCTTGCCATTACGTTGGTCGATCAGTTCTATCTTGACGCCGTTATTCAGGAAGGAAAGTTCGCGCAGGCGTTTGGCTAGAATCTCGTAATGGAACTCGACATGCGTAAAGGTTTCTTTCGCGGCGAGGAAATGCACCTCTGTGCCGCGCTTATCGGTAGTACCAACAATCGATAGTGGCGAAACGCGTTCGCCGTGGCGAAACTCCATTTCATGCACCTTGCCGTCACGCCGGATTCGCAACTTTAACCACTCGGAAAGCGCGTTTACTACCGATACACCCACACCGTGCAGACCCCCAGAAACCTTGTAGGAGTTCGCATCAAACTTACCGCCCGCGTGGAGCTCAGTCATGACAATTTCCGCAGCAGAGCGCTTGAATTCGTCGCCTTCCTTAATGCCGGACGGAATGCCGCGGCCGTTGTCTGCAACAGAAATTGAGTTGTCGGTATGGATGATGATTTTGATGTCATCGCAATGGCCAGCCAGCGCCTCGTCGATGGCGTTATCAACCACTTCAAACACCATGTGGTGCAAGCCGGAGCCATCAGACGTATCGCCGATATACATGCCTGGGCGCTTACGTACGGCTTCTAAACCTTTGAGGATTTTAATTGAGTCGGAATCGTATGCTGCTGGGTCACTCTTTTTTGCCGGTACCATTTATTTCCTAAACTTTTTTATTTGCTTTTGCTGCTGGTCACAACGCCCAAAAACGCTGCTCGCGGTTTTTGCAATTCTTGGCTAGATGCGCATTGGCATCACAACGTATTTGAAGTCTTCACTGCCAGGTTGCGTAATCAAGGCGCTCGACATGTTTGCCTCGCCCAACGACAACTGGATAGTTTCTGAAGATAAATGGCCTAGCGCATCGAGCAGGTAGGCGATGTTGAAAGCAATATCCATTGCATCGCGGTCATAGGTGATAGCAAGACTCTCTTCCGCCTCTTCCTGCTCATTGTTAGAGCAGATAATGGAGAGCGCATCCTTTGTGAAAACAAGCCGAACGCCACGAATTTTGTCATTCGATAAAATCGAGGCGCGCTGTAGCGCCGCCTGGAACTCCACTCGGTTCAGCTGCACGTGGTTGGTGTATCCGGAAGGGATGACCTTGGTGTAGTCGGGGAACTTACCCTCAACTATCTTGGAGACCATTTCAATACCTGCGAAGGTGAACTTCACTTGATTCTGGTGCATCTTCATGTGAATTGGGTCATCACTCTCATCGAGCAACTTGATCAATTCCAACACGGTTTTTCTCGGTAGGATCGCTTCGATCTTCGCGATCGGTTCGGCCAGTTTGTATGACGCCATTGAAAGCCTGTGACCATCTGTTGCGACCACGCGGACGGTGGTGCCTTCGCAAGAAATAAGTACACCGTTCAGGTAGTAACGAATGTCCTGTACGGCCATCGCAAACTGTACCAAACCAAGCACTCGACGGAAGTCTCGCTGCGGAATTGCGACTTCGGTTGCTTCATCTTTCGCCTCCGCAATTTTTGGGAAATCAGCGGCAGCCAGCGTCTGCAGCGCAAACCTGCTTTTGCCGGCCTTGACGGTAAGGCGAGGTTCTTTGGTCTCCAGCGCTGTGTCGGCATCTGGCGGTAACGCGCGAAGGATGTCCTGTAGTTTTTTCGCGCCTACCGTGAGGCTGCCCGGTTTGTGTGCTGTTTCTAACTTTGCCGTCGCACGAATCTGGACCTCTAAATCTGTCGCGAGAAAGTGAACCGCGTGGTCCTCAACTTCAACGAGGACGTTGGACAGGATCGGCAGTGTGTGGCGTCGCTCTACGATGCCAGTGACAAATTGCAACGGCCCTAGCAGCGTACTGTTCTTAGCTTTTATAGTAAACATATTACAAACCTAATAGTAGTAATAGGAGATGTGGGATTTTCGGGAAAACTCGAAAAAACGCATACAAAACAAATGCTTATCGAATGTCAAAACAGTTGGACTAATTGCAATATAACCGCCTGCGAATTGTGGATTGTTTGTTGCGCGCCTATCTTTGTCAAATTTTGTCCACAGCCTATCCTCAGCCATAACAGGGTTATTCAATCCGTGTTTGGCCGTTCAGCTTAACCTCTTAGAATTTGCATCAACAACGAGTGGTCCCGCGCGATCACATGGTCGGCTTCAACCAACTCATGCACCCGGCGACACGCGTGTAGTACTGTGGTGTGGTCGCGACCGCCGAAAGCCTCACCTATTTCAGGTAACGACATTGGTGTTAATTCTTTTGCGAGTGCCATTGCGATTTGTCGGGGCCTTGCTAATGAACGTACCCGTTTCTTCGAGTACATTTCAGCGACCTTGATTTTGTAATAGTCTGCGACCGTTTTTTGAATATTATCAATCGAAATTTGTCGATTTAAGACGGCAAGCAGATCCTTAAGCGCCTCTTTAGCGGACACAATCGACACGGGTATGTTGTTGAAGCGCGAATAGGCCAACACACGTTTTAGTCCGCCCTCAAGCTCACGCACGTTAGACCGGATGTGTTTAGCGATGAAAAAGGCGACCTCTTCCTCAATTGGCGTCCCTTCCGACTCCGCCTTCTTCATCAAAATAGCCACGCGCATTTCTAGCTCAGGCGGCTCGACCGATACGGTAAGTCCCCAACCGAAGCGAGAGATCAGACGATCCTCAATACCGGATATCTCTTTAGGAAACCTATCCGAGGTGATAACGACTTGTTTGCCGCCTTCAATGAGCGCATTGAAAGCATAAAAAAACTCTTCCTGCGTACGAGATTTGTTGCCAAAAAACTGGATATCGTCAATCAACAACAAATCAAGCGTGTGATAAGAGCGTTTAAATGTGTCAAATGCTTTATGTTGGTACGCACGGACCACATCGGTCACAAATTGCTCTGCGTGTATATAACGAATGTTCGCTTTCGGGTTGCACACCAGCATCTGGTTGCCGATTGCTTGCACTAAGTGTGTTTTACCAAGACCCGTCGCACCATAAACAAATAATGGGTTGTAGGCCTGTCCAGGGTTCTGCGCGACTTGTTGTGCCGCCGCGCGCGCGAGCTGATTGGCTTTGCCGCTGACAAAAGTGGTAAATGTGAAGTTAGGGTTGAGCCGATGTGCTGATACTTTTGACGCTGTTGGCGCACTGCGGGTGACGTTTTGTTGGTGTGGCTGGTGTGGATGGAGAGTTTCCGCGCCATCGGGCGGCGCATCATCGGCATCGCTCGATTGGGCCGCGTGCTCGTCCTCCGCTTCTTCCATGGCCAATTCGATCATTACCGACCGCGCGAAAAACTTCTCAGCGGCGAGTTCGATTTTCGACAGCTGTCGTTCTTTTACCCATTGCAACACAAACCGATTCGGCGCGACCAGCACAAAGCTGTCCCCCTCCTGCTCAAACCGGAGCGGTTTGATCCAAGTGCTAAATTGATGCGGGGAGAGCTCGCGCTGGAAGTCTTCCACACTAGCTTGCCAAAATGGGTGCATTTTTCGTTGCGGGCGGAGTGGGGTGGTGTTGGGTGGTGTTGGGAGGTGTTAAGTGGTGGTGCGATGATCTGCAAAGCGGTGATTCAACGCAGATGGTGGTCACAAACAGGTGAACACGGATAGGTGAACACGAACAGGTGCACACAAATAAGGTGGATCAAGCATTCGAGGAGGCTCGCTGCTATCCGAACAGAGCACAGCCAAACCGACCCCGAATTTTACGCTGCTTTCGTCGAGCGGCGTGACTTATCCACAGGCCAAAATACAAAATAAAGTGCTTGATTTTGGTGCTGGGCCGTGGGCAAAAACGGACTTTGTGTGGGTTTATGGCGCGGTTTATATATGCGCCGCTGGACATTGTTGCTTGACCAAACATCAACAAAAACAAGATAATGTGAGGTTCTGCCGGTTAAACAGGGAAGGCTTTAAGGAAAATCATCCCTAAAGCAGGATTGGTTAGTTGCAATGACTAACCAAAATGACCCACACCGCATTTTTCCTCAACTTGTAGATCGACGAGTGACATCATGAAACGTACCTATCAACCTTCCGTAGCGCGTCGCAAGAAAACCCACGGTTTTCGCGTCCGTATGCAAACAGTCGGTGGCCGTAAGGTCATCAACGCTCGTCGTGCCAAAGGCCGCGCGCGTTTGGCCGTTTAAGTCTCATTCACGCTCACGGTTTTCCTCGCGCTATGCGACTCGCCTCGGCTGAGGTGAAGAATTTGCTCGGCCACGGGCAGCGCGCATCGGCATCTACTGCAGGCGTGGTGCTTACAAGTCGTTCCCTTGTACCGTTGACGCCATTGACACGATCGCCCGCAAAAAGCGCAATCGCCGCGCGGATTGCATTAGCGGTCCCGAAGCGACAGCTGAAAAGAGCGGTAGATCGAAACCGGGCGAAGCGCATTCTGCGTGAAATATTTCGTCAACACGCGATCCGGAGCACGCCGCTTGAGATGTTGGTCACTATTAGCGCGGTACCAAAAGCGCTGGCCGGTAACCTAAAACAAAAACAGGCAACATCGCATCTTCGCTCGGCTGCATTGGGATTATTCAACCGCATCCTCCAGCGTAGCAAAAAAATCACCGAGGCAAGTTGATGTCTGCGTTAGCACGACTGCTGTTGGGAATGGTGCGGGCGTACCAATACGTGCTTAGTCCCTATTTCGGCACACAATGCCGATTTGCACCGACTTGTTCTCACTATGCAGTTGAAGCGCTGACCAAATACGGTGCCCTCAAAGGGTCCTACCTAACAACACGCCGCCTACTTCGTTGCCATCCTTGGCACCCAGGCGGCTACGATCCGATCCCTTAACTTTTTGAACTGACCCCGCACGCCATGGATACCCAACGCATCATTGCGCTGATCATTTTTTCGTTTTCAGGACTTTTGTTATGGGAGGCTTGGCAAAAACACAACAGTCCACCGTTGGCGCCGAAAAACCCGACCGCGGTTGCAGCACCGTCTGGCACGACGCCAAACACGCCTCAAACCCCAACCGTGCCTGCGGCTGGTGCGGTGCCAGCTTCGGCGGCTGGGCTGCCGACACCGACAGTATCTGCTTCTACAGCAGTAGCGGGTGCACCTGCCCTAGCGCCGGCTGCATCGACCAAGTCGGTATCAGTTCGCACCGATACGTTAGCCGTGGAGCTCGATGGCGTCAGCGGCGATATCCGTAATGTGGTGTTGCTGAAACACGTGGCGCGCGGCGATACCACCCGTCAGTTTGCGTTGATGCAAGAAAAAGTGGGCCACTACTTCATTGCGCAATCAGGCCTGTTGGGTGATGGACTGCCAAACCACACGAGCAAGTGGGTGGCGTCAGGGGAAAATTTTGACCTAGGCGGCGGTGAGAAAACCGAGGTCGTTTTCACCAATACCGATCTGCCCGGTGTGACCGTCAACAAAGTCTTTATCTTCCAGCGCGGCAGTTATGTTGTTGATCTTCGATACGACATTAAAAATGACAGCGCCGCACCGATCGCACCGAAAGCGTACTTCCAGTTTTTGCGCGATGCGAATCCACCAGAAGGTGAGAGTTCCGGCAGCAACCCGTTTACCGGTATCGCGACCTTCACCGGCCCAGCGGTGTATACCGAGCAGAAAAAATTTCAGAAAGTGGCTTTTTCCGACATCGAAAAAAACAAGGCCGACTATGTTAAGGAAGCCAGCGACGGCTGGATTGCCATGGTTCAGCACTACTTTGTTTCGGCGTGGCTGCCCCAAGGTAGCGGTGGCCGGGAGTACTTTACAAAGCGGGTGACGGATACGCTTTATTCGGCCGGTGTGATTGTTCCGATAGCCTCCGTCGGCGCGATTGCACCAGCAGCGACGGCGTCATTGACGATGCCGCTCTACGTGGGCCCACAAGAGCAGGAAAAGCTGAAAACCCTGTCGCCGGGGTTGGATTTGGTGGTCGATTACGGCTGGCTGAAAACGTTGGCGTACCCCATGTTTGTGGTGCTGTCGTTCCTAAACAGCATGATTGGCAACTGGGGTTGGACCATTATTGCCTTCACGATCTTGTTGAAGTTGGTGTTCTTCCCGCTCAACCAGAAGGCAGGCAAATCGATGGCGCACATGAAAACATTGATGCCAAAGATGGAAGCGCTGAAAGCACGGTTTGGTGACGACAAAATGAAGCTCAATCAGGCGATGATGGAGCTGTACAAGACAGAAAAGGTCAATCCACTCGGCGGATGTTTGCCAATTGTCATTCAGATCCCGTTCTTTATTGCGTTGTACTGGGTGTTGCTTGGTGCGGTTGAGTTACGCAATACGCCATGGATGGGATGGATTACCGATCTTTCGACACCGGACCCGTATTACGTGTTGCCGGTGTTAATGGGCGCGTCGATGTTTATTCAGACCAAGCTCAACCCGCAGCCTGCCGACCCAATCCAGGCAAAGGTCATGCTGATCCTGCCGATTGTTTTTTCCATCATGTTTTTCTTTTTCCCGGCGGGCTTGGTGCTCTACTGGACGATGCAGAATATTTTGGGTATCGCGCAGCAGTGGTATATCAACAAAACATTCAACATGGCCCCGGCTAAAACGACTGCCGGTAAGCGTTAACCAGGTTGTCTTGATCCAAAAAAGCCGCCCAAGCAGGGCGGCTTTTTTGTGGGTATGTTTCACGTGAAACAGTTCAATCCACCATAATTGACCGTTATGCACCAACCATCAAACAATAAGCCGGACACCATTGCCGCCATCGCCACCCCGGTGGGGCGGGGCGGGGTGGGGGTGATTCGAATCTCCGGACGCGACCTCGCGGGGTTGGTGAAACAGCTGACCAGTCGCGTCGTCGCCCCTCGGGTTGCAAGTCTTGCCACTATTCGGGATGAAGCAGGAAATGCGCTAGACCAAGTCCTTACACTGTATTTTCCAGCGCCCGCCTCATTCACCGGCGAGGACGTCATCGAGCTACAAGGGCATGGCGGTCCGGCTGTCATGCAGGCGCTGCTCGCTCGCTGTCTGGCGCTAGGTTGCCGTTTGGCAAGGGCGGGGGAATTTACCGAACGCGCGTTCTTAAACGACAAGCTCGACCTCGTTGAGGCGGAAGCAGTTGTAGATATGATCGACGCCGCGTCGGTGGAGGCGGTCAAATCCGCGGCGCGTTCACTCGCCGGCGAGTTTTCGGCGCGAATACACGGGTTGGTCGCGCGGCTGACAGAACTGCGCATGCATGTCGAAGCGTGCATCGACTTTCCCGAGGAAGAAATTGACCCCGCCGATCGTGCGGCACAAAGAACGAAACTCCAGCAAATACGGGATGATTGGGACATTTTAGCGCGGGAGGCTAAGCAGGGCGCGGTGTTACGAGATGGGTTGACGGTAGCCTTAATCGGACGGCCAAATGTCGGTAAATCGAGTTTGTTAAACCGCCTGGCCGGTGACGAGGTAGCGATCGTTACACCAATTGCCGGTACGACGCGCGACCAAGTTCGCGCCACCATTCATATTGAAGGTGTACCGATTCACCTCATTGACACCGCCGGGCTGCGCGAGACTAATGACATTGTTGAGCGTATCGGCATTGATCGTACGTGGGCGGCGGTTGAGCGAGCGGGCGCCGCGCTATTGATTTGTGAGGCTGGGGAGGCGGTTGGCGTCGCCGAAGCGCAGATTGCGGCCAAACTTCCTGCGCGTCTGCCCACCGCATGGGTCTATAACAAGATTGATCTATTTGGGCGAACACAAAGCCGCCAAAACGATAAAGACGGCACTGCGTCGATTCATCTTTCTGCGCTAAGTGGAGACGGTGTTGATACGTTGCGTGCTTGGCTACTCGAAACCGCGGGTTGGACGCCGACCGGTGGCGGCGTGTTTATGGCGCGACAGCGTCATCTCGTTGCGCTACAGCAGGCTAAAACTCACTTGGATTTGGCTGGCGTTGTTGCAGAACAGTTTGAATTGTTTGCTGAAGAGCTGCGTTTGGCTCAACATGCGCTCTCATCGATTACCGGGGAATTCACCCCGGACGACCTGTTGGGCGAGATTTTTGGCAAGTTTTGTATCGGGAAGTGACGCATCCGTCTAAGAGTAAGGGCGCAGCCCGCGGCGATTGGAGGCGGATGCGTCATCCCCGCGTATAACCACAGGGGTTGCGCTGGGCGGGGATCCGGTTCGGCGAGTTGGTGCAAAATTAAGGAAAGACATCGATGTTTCACGTGAAACCAATCTTTACGTCGATGTTTGGCTCCTGCCACCCCGTTGGGCTTAACTTGCTGCGCAAGTTAGCATCCGCCGCAACTGCGCCCAACGATCGCGGCGCAAGCCGCGATGGAGGTTGGCTTCGTTGTCACGTGAAACAGTTGAAATTGGCGCGCAACGCAATTCTGTTGCCGCTTGCCACAAGTCTGGTTTCTGGTGCGGTTTTTGCCACCACCCCGGAAAAGGTTGCTTTCCCCAGCTTGGAAGAATCTATTCCGACCAAGCTTGACGGCTACCTCTTCAAACCCACCAACCGCATCAAGTCAGCGGACGGCGCGCCGGCGATTGTGTTGGCCCATGGGTGCAGCGGAATGATCGATAACAAAGGAAAAATTCGCGCCGGTATTGCCCACTGGGCAACACGATTTACGGAAAAAGGGTTTGTGGTGTTAGCGGTAGATAGCTTTAATCCACGCGGTCACAAGGAGGTTTGTACCCAATCCAGCCGACCCATCCTAGAGAGTCGTGAACGTCCCCGCGATGCCTACGGCGCGCTCAAGTATTTGTCGGAACAATCGTTTGTGGATAAGAACCGCGTGTTTTTGATGGGCTTCTCCAATGGCGCGACCGGTACGTTGTATGCCATCGAGGCTAACGGTAAGCTGCACAAACTGGCCAATGAGGCGAAGATCGCCTTTCGCGCGGCGATGGCGTTCTATCCGGGTTGTAACAATCCCAACAAAAACCGCCTCAAACCCGCCATTCCGCTCGCCATTTTTATTGGCGCCGACGATGATTGGACGCCGGCCCAACCGTGCAGGGAGCTTATCGACCTCAACAAGGCGCGGGGGCTGGAAGTCGCTTTTTTCGACTACGCTGGGGCTTACCACGGCTTTGACGTTCCGGATAGCACCGTTCGTATACGAAAGGACGTGCTGATGTCCAATCGGCCGGGTTTGGCGGATGGCGTACATGTCGGTGGGAACGATGACGCGCGACGGGCGGCGGAAAAGGACGTCGATATCTATTTGCGGCCCTTTCTCGCGTCCCAGGCGACAGGGGACGTGACGACCACGCTTGCGCCCAAGCCGTAGCGTTTTATTGGGGGTTGCCGTAAACTTGCGCTCCCCCAAAATTTTGCAAAAAACCTCCAAAAAATCATGGAGTTCCCAACTAAATTTGATGTCATTGTGATCGGCGGCGGACATGCCGGCACCGAAGCCGCACTCGCGGCCGCGCGAGCTGGCGCACGCACGTGTTTGCTCACTCATGCCATTGAAACATTGGGTCAGATGTCGTGCAATCCGTCCATCGGCGGGATCGGTAAGGGACATCTGGTGAAAGAGGTGGATGCGCTGGGTGGCGTGATGGCGATCGCCACCGATGAGGCGGGCATCCAGTTCCGCACGTTGAATGCGAGCAAAGGCCCGGCGGTGCGCGCAACCCGAGCCCAAGCGGATCGTGTGCTCTATCGTGCGGCCGTCCGCCAACGTTTGGAAAACCAGCAGAATTTATGGCTTTTTCAGCAGGCGGTGGACGATCTCATCTTGGCAGGCGAAAGCCAAACCCCCCGTGTGGTCGGCGTAATCACGCAAGCGGGCATTCGCTTCACCGCAAAAACGGTGGTGCTGACGGCCGGTACCTTCCTCGCCGGTAAGATCCACGTTGGGCTTGAAAACTACTCGGCCGGCCGTGCTGGCGACCCGCCCGCAATCACGCTCGCGGCGCGTTTGCGCGACCTGAAGCTCCCGGTTGGCCGCCTCAAAACCGGCACACCGCCGCGCATAGACGGCCGCACCATCGACTTTTCAAAATTAATCGAACAGGCGGGTGACCACCCAACGCCGGTGTTTTCTTATATGGGTTCGCGAGATTGTCATCCGCGTCAGGTGTCGTGCTGGATCACGCACACCAACGAAGCCACCCACGACGCCATACGCGCCGGGCTTGATCGTTCGCCGATGTTTACGGGTGTGATTGAAGGTGTGGGCCCGCGTTATTGCCCATCAATTGAAGACAAGATCCATCGCTTTGCGGACAAACCAAGCCACCAGATTTTTTTGGAGCCGGAAGGTTTGACCACCAACGAGTACTACCCCAACGGCATTTCGACCTCGCTACCGTTCGACGTGCAAATCAAGCTGGTGCAATCGA
>JACMOJ010000061.1 GCA_014378085.1 Burkholderiales bacterium
CAGGTACGGGGGCTCCCGGCACCGGCGCCCCCGGCAATACCGGCGCCCCTGGCGGCACCGGCGCAGCCTCGGGCACATCCGGTGCCGGCACCACCGGCAGCACCACCAACTGCGTGGCAGGTAAGTAGGCGTGGCGGTAAACCCGGACCCCCGCAACAAGCCCGGCGCGGCGCGCGATGGGCGGCTGCCGAAAGCCCCCCAGGAGTACGCGCCGCCTGACACCCATGTGACGCATCGGCACGTGAGTGAAGCGGTGACGCATCTCTACGAAAGTTTTGTCGAGCACGTCGACGCGGTGATCGAAAAACAAAACCGCTTGTTCGCATCAGGCTTTCCCGATGCCGACCCGGCAAAACATCGGCTCAACCACGAGACTGAATCGCGCGACGCCGACGCGTGGCGCAAGTTGAAATGGGATCTCGCCAGCAAAACGTTCTACGGGCTGCTGGTGGTAATCGGGTTGTTCTTTTGGAACGGCGGACTGGCCGCCATCAAGCTGTGGTTGAAATAGCATGCAAAAACTGCTTTTAGAACAGTGGTGGCTGCGCTGGTTGGTGCAGCTCGCGTCGTTTGCCTGCGTGCCGTTAGTAGCGCTGGCAACGTATTATCTTGATCAAAATTGGGAGGTGATCGGAGACCTGCGCATCACTCAGCAAATCACCGACGCCGAAGGCGTGTTGATCTACGGCATATTCACCAAGCAGCGCGAATGCACGTTCAGCGAGGCGCTGGTGGTCAGCGGCGACGGCAACGTGACGCAGATACGGCTGCCAGGCCGCCCAGTCGGCGCGGCCACCGTCTCGCGTCCGCTCGGTGAGCAGCGTTTTGGGCCATGGCAGATTGATGTGAAGCCCGGCCAACGCGCCACGCTGTTTGCCCGCCACCGCTGTCACTTTGCGTGGGAGCATGGGGAAATGCTGACTACGTTTGTGGTTGGGGCGGATCGGTAGCTCAGGGTGATCCGCCCCTGCGCCGAAACGCAGGGGCGGCGCTGCTCAGATCAGTATCTGACTCGGTCGAGGCCGTTCCATTGAATACCGTCGGACTTGGTGGTCATCACGGCGCACAGGATTCCCAGCTTCATTGCCTGCGCGTGTGCCGATGCCTGAACGGTCGTCAGGTCTTTCAAGGACTCGACGGCATACTCCGCAGGGGGCAGGTGAAACAAAACGCCGTTATAGTCTCGAATCGTTCGGTCAAAGCCGGTCGATTTCATGATCTCATGAAGGGTTTCGTACTGCGCTGCGGTGGGTGCGCCATGTAAAAAGACGCGAGTGATATACAAACTCATGGTGTTTTTCCTGTGGTGAAGTTGCGCGCGGCTTTGGCACCAGAAGAAATAGGGTGCGATCAACATTGACTGCTGACCGTTACACCTTTATGATCACCGTCGCAGCTAGTCACTGTTTACGGGGAATCAAGTTTTCTTATGTCTCCACCCGTTCAAACCAAAAGGTTTGAACGGGACCTCAACCAACGCGCGAGAGATTGCCGTCTGCGCCACCATTCACACTCGTGGCTGGTTTAAACGCTTCAAGATATGTGAAGCATATGACTAACCACATCTAGTGGTCAAGCGGCATGCTCACCACAACATGTGGGGGTAAATTACCGTTTTTTCACCCGCCGAGTTATGCGGGCTCCTTGTAGGCCCCGTGCGGCAAGGCTGCGCGCTTGTCACGGGCAAGCTGCTCACAGTAAGCGAGCACTTGTCACAGAGTTATCCACAGCTTTATTCTCGACATTTAAAATTGTGCAGTTGTTGTCCCGCAATGACACTCGAACTTCAATACCGGTTTCTACGGCCTGCCGTAGTCCAACGCGCTGATTGCCGAGGCGGCGGATTAGCTCGCCGCAACCGGTTTGCAAAGCCCGATCTGTTGATAATATTTCAGTCGCGACTTGATCGACGGGCTGCGTGCGATGATCTCGTGACCGCGTATCAGGATGCCGCGCGAGGCGAGGCGAGTGACGTATGCGGAGTCAAGCGTCGGAAGCCCGTACCTGCACTCCTAGTCAGCCGACACCAGCATTGCCCGAAACCGCACAGCCGCCCGTCCGCTGAACCTTGTCGTCGTCCCGTTTCTTTCCACACACACAAAGTCGATATACCCCACATTTGTTTGTACAAATATATAGTTTAATTCGGTAGTTCAACAAGCTGGTGGCGGTCGACTTGGTTTGCTCGATCGGCTAGTCTGATCCTTACGAACTAGCGGCTTCACCCATGTGTGCAGCGATTTGCAAACGCATGACAATCATCCAGCCACGGTTCGATTTCAACTATACAGATTAAAGCAATTGAATTTGCACCGATGTCATCTGCTCTGCTGGCGTTGAGCTGAAAAGCCCTCGCTGGCCAAGTGGAGCGGACAAACCGTGACCGCTCAGCCCCGGCTCAGGCGCGAGCAGCTGGCGAAGCGGTCCTAGATTCGGCAAATTTAGAGCGGCTGACAATGAATCGTCGAGCGCCGCCCGCACACCGTCTTCCGCCAGCTTGGCGAGCGAGGACAAACACAACCCCGCCAATCGATCATACGCGTCAGCTAATGTCGAAATTGCGTCTTCAGAAAGTGCCTTTACATCGAGTACCGGCATCTTTTCCCAGGAAGGCTTCTTCAGTTTCATCCATGCGCCCTCAGTCGTCACTCGACGTGCTAACACCAGCAGTAACGATGGCGTGCTGTTCAACCAAACTAAAAGAGCCTTCTCTTGAGCGGTGGTTAGTGTGGAATTGAAGGCCCACCAAGTGTTGCCGATCACGGGTTCATCGAATCCGATTGCCAGCACCTTGTGAGTCGTAGTCCTTACGCGCTCGACTAGCAGTATTCGCCCCGCGCTCGCCTGAAGTTTGTGCGAGGCTTTTAATTTGCGACCAGGGGCAGCCACGGATCTGGCAATAAGATGAGAATTTTTTTTCTGCTTAACACCTGTCACGGCTCTTGCATCGTGGTTCCAGAACGATGGTGTTGGTGACCAATCGGTGTAGGAAACCGTGAACGCGTCATGAATGTCGCGCTGATCGAAACCAAGTGTTCCTAAGTCTCCGAGCCGGCACATCGCAACAGGGACTACAGCGTGTCCCGGCACACTGAGGGTGTGTTGCGCGAGCGAGATGGCCGAGTGCATTGCCAAGCTTTGTGCGAACTGTACTCCTACCCATTGATCGTCGCCAGACGAGGGTGGAAGCGAAACAATTTCAGCGAACTTACGACCGTCCGCTCCAAACGCTGAGCTCGGAGTGCCATCTGTGGCTAGACTGCACGAAGATTCAGCGACGCGCGAGGCCACGTCCAACGCTTCATAGATTGTGCGCGGGTTGTGCCACAGGTTCACGTAAGTTGTGTTGCCAGAGGTCTCGTTCTTCTTGAGCTTCCGAGCTATAAACATGATCTCGGAAAGGTCAGTATTTTCAGAAAAATTGTGACGTTCGGAGTCGTGGCTGACAATCACGGTTTCTAGGTGGTAGCCTGTAGCCAACAGGTGACGGCTTGCTCCCCACGACTCGCCCGTAGCCATGGCTAAAGGCAGTATGAAAGCCAACCGTCCACCCACCCGAAGATGCTTATCGGCAATCGCCAGAAAAACGCTTCCCAAACCCGCCGTAATTGACGCGCGCAAATTTTTCGCGCGTAACTTCAATTCAGCTTGTAGCTTTGCACGCTCATCATCCGCCAAACTTCCGAATAGCAGATTCCCGCCTACCGACCGCACGAACGGCGGGTTCATGACGCAGAGGTCGAGCGACGGCACTGTAGCTTTTGTGTAGTGTTCAGATGTAACGCCGGTCTGCCTAACCTCCATCTGACTGTCGTCTAGGCTTAATTGAGTAGACACAGTGTTGTGATCGACGAAGTCCAAGCTACCCAGGCGTAACGATCGACCGTCAACACCCATTGGCATTACAAAAAGGTTCATCTTTCTGTAAGTCACTTCAGGCGCCAGCATGCCTAAAGTTGAGGCTGTGAGATGTACTGCGGACGCGAGCACGTCATATCCATGCAACACATTTTCCATCAACGTCTCGTGCAGGTGTTTTAGATCGACTGCCGAAATCGTCCTACCAGACTTGACTCGCGCAATCACGAACTGATCGGTGATTGCCTGCGCCGTTGCCATCAACAATGTCCCGGTTCCACATGTCAAATCGGCCGCGGCAAAATCCACCAGACGCTTTGGGCTTCCAAAATCTTGACCCTCCCACTTTAAGCTGAAGGTCAATTTCAGAAGCAAAGTTGCTGACGAAGTTGCCGTGTAATAAGTGCCCAGATATTTGGAATTATTCAGCAACCAATGGTAGATCCGACCCATTAAATCGTGGCGCAGGGCCGACTGATTGGCGCAAATTTCCTTTGCATCACTGATTAGCCATCTTACGGACGCGATGGACGAATGCGACACCGGTATCTCGCCAAGTATCTCCTCCCCGATTCGGAATATTGGCACATAGTTAATCCGGGTCCAAATCCAATGCCAGTGTTGCCGAAGTTTGCCTATCGGATCGGGCTCATTGTCGTAACTACGCAACGAATCAACTCGCCCGTCACCGCCTGACGAAGCCAACTGTTCTTGAAAAATCATTGCGTTCGCGAGAACAAGCGCAGCTACTTTCGTAGCCGTGGTGCGGCGAGCATCCCGCTCATCGCTCGACTCGCCTCGCTTAACTGGCATGCCGAGCAACTTGCCTAAGCGGTCGCAGACGGCGGGTTGACCGGACCACAACTGTGCAATGTTTTCTATTCGGTCCGAAAGTTTCTTCGCGGACACCGCGACAATGTCGTCTTTAGTCAGGGACTGGTGCACCCGTCGCAAACTTCCGAGTATTTCACCAGGAAGTGCTTCGCTCCAATCAGTGTTGCCCGATTCTGACAACACCAGAAATTTCAATCGGGAGGTTGATAAGGCGGTCTCTAGTTTCGTAGTAGAGATCGTGCGAAACGCGCGGGGATAGACAAGAGCTACCGCGATATGGCAAATTCCGCTTTGCACCCGATTCTTTGCGTCGGACATCACGGATGACTCCGCGTCCCCAACGTCTCCAAACTTTCCTTCGATAATGACCCGAAGACCAGACATCAGAAACATGACATCTGGGCGCGCTTGGCCAGAATTGTGAATAGTTTCGGCTTCGGCGGAGACGCCGTGCCTGCTGAGGAGAATTGCCAGCTGGGTATTTACCACCTCTTCACGATGCCGTAGAGCTGGCCCCTGACTCATGGTGCCCCCATAAATAATTGCCTGCTCATGCCCTGCCTGGTTCCGAAAGTGTTGAGGTGCCGAAGCTTCGACTGGTTCAGCGACTAGCAGAGTCTACTAGACTGTTTTTAGAAGTAGGAGCGCATATCTACTGCGACCCGCAGTGCGGCGAATCTAGTCCCAATGTCTTGGTCTGTTCGCAATCGAGCTCCCCCTAGATGAAATTGTGTGTCGTGGCGGCCGTGTCGAGGCTGTTGAAGCTCGGACTGTCTGGTAGTTTCTCACTGTGAGTTCGACTAAACGAGCCGTTACGCATGTAAACGCAGGGAAGTGAGGCGAATAAAAGCCGGCTCATTGGCCGGTTCTTATTAGTCTTTGCGTTTCGGTTTACTTTGTTGTGGCGCTGGCGGGGTCGACAACATTTTCTTCAGCACCTGGTCCATTGACGGGAGGGCACGCGCCTGATGGACAACGCGAGCGCGGTGGCAACCATTCGCGATGATTCGTGCGGGTATCGCTCGCGAAGCGATGCGTTAGCTGAGTCGGTCCAGGTGAGAAGCTCGCGGGGTTTCATGTGGCGGAGCGCACGGGTTGCACGTATTTGTCAGCGGCCCCAGCACTGGATGGGCGGGAGTCAGCGCTTTGTCGGCTCCAATCGTTTTGCCAATAGCATGCAAAAACAGATCGCGCAATGTCAGCATCAGCGTGTCGCTAGTAAAGGCGTTGCGGATGAGTTTCATGCGGCGCGCTTCCGCAGGGAAATAAAAATCTGGAATACACGTGCAGCTTGGCTCGTAGCTGCGCGAAGTTCAGGCAATTTCTTCCCCATCTGCGCGCCTGTGATCCGCTTGTGGATGCGCTTTTCAGGGGGTGGAAAAGTCTGGATTGTGATTCCAGTTGTCGCGGGTTCGACCCCCGTCGGTCGCCCCAAAATCTTGTCGAAAAGCCCTATCGTTGGGGCTTTTGTGTTTCTGCCGCTGTTGCGTTCGCAGCGAACAATGCGTGCAATCATTTTTTGTTTGCAGCGATTTCCTGCAGAAACGCCAC
>JACMOJ010000062.1 GCA_014378085.1 Burkholderiales bacterium
ACCCCCCGCTATCGGGAACCCTGTACAGCCGCTTTGGGTCATCCAATACTATGAGTGCAGTTCAAGAATTTGCTGGTAGATTGTCGATGATGTTTTCGGCCACAACCGGCGCTTCCGGAGCGCCTCCTGATTTCATATATTGATCCACCGAATCAATTGAAAGAAACTTTGACTCTGACACTTGGTGTGTAAATGGCAGCACTCCACCGTGCTGTCGCATCGCTCAATCTTTCTGGCGATGACCTGAATCCCGAGAAGATCACTGAAATGCTCGGTGCTAAGCCCTCGCGCGCGTGGCGCAAGGGTGATGACATCCGGATGCGGCCTGACCTAGCACCAAAATTCGCGCGCCAAGGCCATTGGAGCAAGAGAGCGACGCCGACTGAGCCGGAGAACTTGGACGCTCAGGTCATCGAACTGCTTGATGGCCTTACGAAGGATATTCGCGTGTGGCAGCAGCTTAGCGAGCAGTTTCGAATTTCAGTTTTTTGTGGATGGTTTATGTCCGATGCAAATGAAGGGGTTGAAATTGCTCCCAGCACGCTTCTCTTGCTAGGTGAGAGGGGAATCCGCCTTGATTTGGACATCTACTCGCCCGACGATGACGCCTAGCGTGGTGTTCGCGCGTGCTTGTAAAATTCATTGATAGTCGGTTATGACGGAAGCTTGGTCGACCGTAACACTGAACTTATCGGCCAAAAGCGACGCTTCGCCAACTCAGTCTGATTTCATATTTTGATAAAGCGAATGAAATGAAAAGTCATTTGACTCTAACTCCGGTGTTCATAGATAAATTGTTACTCCAATCCTTTGGATTCTAGGGGTTACTACGACCATGCAATCGTCACCAAGACTGCAGGAAGAGCTTTCGCGCGCCCGTGAATCAGTTACTGCAATGAAAACTAGCGCAACTCTCCCCGAGCTAGAAGACAACTGGAAGGAATACTTGGGTCGACTTGAGCGCGTCTGGTTTAAAGCGTTTGCACACTACAAGAAAAGTCCTAAGTGGCACCGGTGGCAGGAACACTTTGAGAAAGAGCGAAAAGACGACCCGCTCCTCTCCTACTTACGGAACGCGCGGGGTGCCGACGAGCACACCGTTGCGGATATCGTTGAGCAAACACCTGGCCTTATCGAAATTGTTCCGGGCGAACTGGGCGGAACAGTCGCTAGAGTACAAATTACGAGCAATGGAGTTGTTACAGCGGAAACTACGGGAACCGCCGGTGTTGTGTTCAACCCAGCGCGGATCAAGCTGTTGCCGATAGTAAATAGAGGGGTGACCTTTGGCGTTCCCACAAGACACCAGGGCATTACGCTGAATCCAGAGAACATTGTTTCAGTTGCTGAGGTGGGGTTGCACTACTACGAGAAATTTCTCAATGAAGCAGATACGTTCTTTGCGGGTAAATAGCGACCTCCAACAATAGGTGGCACGTAAGGGCGGCGAGCAGCGCTCGCATCATTAGGCGCCGAGCGTGCACGCTGGGTCAATCAAAGTTGTCAGCGACAAATATTTCACACTCGACCTCGAACAGACTATTTCGGGAAAAGCGAATGTTCGATTTGGGGGCGTACATTTGGATGAGCGCGGAGATCAAGAATTTACTGGTAGATTGGCGTGGTTATGTTCGGCCAGAAGCGGACATTCCCCGTTGGCGTCCAATTATCTTTCTTAATTCACATCAGCGTTTATGAAGGGCAGGACTGTACTGTTTGGCGACGGTAAAGAACACCGTTGAGCGAAATGAAATCACAGGTACAGGCTTCCTCAACGGCTTGACGCACTTGGATAAGTATGCAAACATACGACATTGATGTCGTATGTTTGCGGAAAATCCATGCCTAAATTTACCCTGGAAGAACGAATTGAGATGAGCATTACCCGCTCAAAACTCAATGTCTTTCTGAGAGAGGATTTTGAGAGATTTGGCGGTTATGACCAAGTTGGTAGAGCGCTACGCTCTGTCATGCTCAAGGGCTTGTTACTTAAAGCCGGCTATGGGGTCTACGTGAAAGCTCGGAAGTCGAGCATCACCGGCAATCCCATCCCCGTGATTCCCCTAGTTCAAGTCGGCTTGGAGGCCCTTGAAAAGATGGGGGTGCCGGCCGAAATTGGGTCCTCTGCCAAGGAATATATGTCAGGCGCAACAACCCAAATGCCAGTTGCGGCCGTTGTAAACATCGGGAAATCGCGGGTGGCGCGAAGGCTTGGCTTTGGCGGGAAAGAATTAAGGTATGAAAAGTGAGAAAAATATCTAGCGCGGAAGCCAAGCAGATCGACGATTTCGCCATTGAATCTGGAATTCTCCCTGCCTACGTCCTTGAAAAAGACCTGCACGTTTTCGCCGCCTTAGAAATTCTGGCAAACATGCCGGTCAGCGAATATTTTCGACTCGTGTTTTGTGGGGGAACGTGTTTGTCGAAATCGTATGGGATCTTGGACCGTATGTCTGAGGACGTCGATTTCAAGCTCGTCCCGACCGATGCAGCGCGAGCTTTAACTGGGAGCGCTCGACGATCCCAGTTAAAGGTCTTCCGAAAGCTCGTCTTTGACGCATTATCGAGCGGGGGATTTACTGGTGAAGGCGCCATCATTGAAAAAGCATTGGATGAAGGTGCCTACTCTAGTTTTAGTGTCACCTATGAATCTGCCTTTGAAAAAACGGAGTCTCTTCGCTCTCATTTGCTCATTGAGCTGAGTTACACAGAGCTCTTCGATGACGCTAAGAAAATGGACGCCGGCAGGCTTATCGATAAATTGATCGGGGCGGCAGCACCTCAAGAGTCCCTGAAGATCGAGTGCGTGTCTCTTGCAGAGGCGCTTGCAGAGAAATTGGTGGCTTTCCCCCGACGCCTTGGCAAACAAATGTCGGACCGACTACCAGCGAAGAGTCCGGAGGAGGCGGGATATGATGATGCTGCCCTTACGGCCGACGCCGGTTGGGATGTATCGCTAGTCCGACATCTTTACGACGTGATAACCCTGCTGGACGCGCAGCCGCAATTAATTTCAAGCAGAGAAGATTTCACCGATTTAGTGTTGGATATCATCGCTAAAGATTCCAGAGACTTTAAGAGCTCCCACGCTGATTATCAAAATGATCCGTCAGGCGCGTTACTGTCGGCCATGTCATTTGCCGTGGGAAGCAAGCAATTGCAGGCGCAATATGACAAGTTTGTTATTGATATGGTTTATGGGAAAGGCGCCCCATCTTATGCAAAGTCTGTTTCGTTTTTTGAGTCAACACTGAGGGCGATACTCGAACCACCCATCCTAGAGGCGGTGCCAATGAAGAGCGATGTTGGTTCGCCTTCAACGCCAAAACCCTTCTAGGTTGCCCTAATGGTCGGACGGGTCGCCGGCTTAAACCGGCCAGAAGCGGACCTTCCACGGCCTCGCCTGATTAGGATCCATAGTTACCGCAATCACCGGCTTCGCCATTGGATTGCATCGCAAAACACCACGAATTGTAGGCGGTAGGCGCAGATATCTGTTGCAATAGCTACGGCATTGCCGTAGCATTGCTGAATGCGAACTGTTGCCGAAACTGCCATCTTTCAGCGTTATGCGGAAGACATTTGGAGCGAAGAGGAACGACTTGAGTTCATCACTTGGATAGCGCTGAATCCTAGCGCTGGCGCGCTAGTTCCGGGGTCTGGCGGTTGCCGCAAAGTACGATGGTCTCGCGCAGGTCAAGGTAAGCGAGGTGGAGTTCGCGTCGTTTACTTTAATCCTACCGAGACCAAGCTTTGGCTGTTAATCATCTACACAAAGGCCAAGTTTGATAATTTGCCGACAGCATTTTTGGCTCAACTGAGACAGGAGATAGAAGATGCCAACTGACATGAAGACCTTCCAAAAGGATTTGTTGGAGTCTGTACGCCAAATGCGGCGAGGAGAGGCAACGCGCGTTACCAAAGTTGAACTTCCTGCTGCTGCGGCGGCGCGGCTCCAAATGGGATTATCTCAATTGGAGTTCGCCGAACTATTGGGCGTCTCACCCCGCACTTTGCAAGATTGGGAGCAAGGCAGGCGTGAGCCAACCGGCGCTGCTCGAATGCTTCTAAAAGTCGCGACGAAGCATCCGGCGATCTTGCGTAAGATTGCTGCGTAAATCTTACGGCGATATCGGCCAATACCGTCGGTTCCCGAACATCTTCCAATTCAGTGAGTATTGTCGGTCGTGACGTAAAACTTGATTCTGTAATAGGTCTGCACTTCGCGGTCAAGCGGTGGCAGTACGCTAGTGCGAGTAAATCCGCCGCCGCCCGCCCCGGTCGCCGCAACCCCCAGCATCCCCGGGCACCCTCCGGTGCCACGACCTTTCCAGTCTCATCCAGGCCGGCCGAATTTTTCAAGGACAGTAACAGCGACCGCCAAACGGCGCTGATGGGACGGCAAACCGTGCGTCGCGGCATCGCGAATGTTGCTAGTAGGCGACAAAAAATCAATAAAAACAAATAGTTGACTCCTCTCAATGGATTCCTAAGAAATAGTCATTGACAAACAATGACCATTCAGAGAAAAATCACTAAATCGTTGCAGTAAATCGTTGCAGTAAAATTCTGCGGCGCTGACTAAAGGCCAAAAATAGGCTGGGTCCATAGATTGACCCCGAATGCTCAAGGTGCGCCTCGCCAATTCGGACATAAGAAATCAATTTACCGGAGGAAGAAAATGGAAACCAAAACCACCAAGCGCGTCGGGCAACTTCGCCTGAGCCCAATGGCATCGGCAGTCGCTACGGCGATACTGGGCATGAGTCTTCCAGCGCACACACAGCAGGCTCCTTCTCCGGCAACGGCTCAGCCATCGGTGGCAAAACCATCTACCGCTGCACCTTCCGCGCCGCCGCCGAAACCTGTGTCGTCGACCGCGCAGCCCGCCAGCTCCGCCTCTAGCAGCGACCAGCCGCAACTCGAACGAATCGTGGTGTCCGCCAACCGGCGCATCGAAAAGCTTGAGGATGTCCCGCAGTCGATCAGTGTCGTCGGCAAGGAGGAAATTGAGCGCAACAATATTCGAGAGTTTGAGGACCTGACGATGCTCGCGCCAGCGCTGACCATCTCCACCGGTACCCAAGTCGGTACAAACAGCATCAATATGCGTGGTATTGGTAGCGTGTCGAACAATCTAGGGATCGAAGGTGACGTCGCCGTAATCGTTGACGATTTGCCATTTGCGCAGCCGCAACAGGCTTTCAAGGATCTGCACGATATTGAACGTGTGGAGGTATTGAAAGGGCCACAAAGTACCTTGTTTGGCAAAAGCGCAATTGCGGGTGCTGTTGTCGTCACAACAGCGCCCATCGGTGCAGGGCCGATGCGGGGCAAAGTCTCAACGTATTTCACGAGTGATCGCGAATATCGCGTCGCGACCACTGCCAGCGGTCGCCTTTCGGACACAGTAGGTATTCGCGTTGCTATCAGCAAGACCGACTTCCGCGGGTTATTGCACAACCTGACAAATGACTCATACACCAACGGTTCCGGCGGCACTAACTTTAGCGGCAAGATCGAGTGGAGCCTACCCAATGATTTGAACGTCTCGTTCGCCGGCTTCTATAGCGATTCCAAAAGCACCGGAAACACATCCGTTCTCACGTATATCGATCCGCGCGAAGGAAGTTTGATTCGGAACAACCCGAACCTAACGAATACGATTATTTTTAGAGGCATTACGCCGAGCCTACAGAACAAAGATGTTCGTCTGGATGACGAGTCATCACTCACGCAAAAAGATTGGGGCGGCGCGTTGCGGATCAACTATTTGTTCCCGAGCGGTTCACCACTCGCCAACCACAACCTGACGTCCATTACCGGCTTCAACGGGAACGATGCCAATGACAAACGCGACAACGATGGCCACGATGCGGTCATTGCGCTTTACACACCACTGACCAACGCGGCTGGCGTGACTGGCACGGCAGCGTCGGGCATCAATCAAACTGCCAAGATAAATGGTACTTCGTATATCAAGACGATTACCCAAGAATTACGTCTTGTTTCGCCTGACGCCGGTAATTTTCGCTATCTCGCGGGGCTCTGGTATTCGAATACCGCGCTCGATCGATATTATCTTCGCGGTATCTTCGGCATCAAGCCGACGAATTACACCAACTATGAGACCACCTCAGATATTCGCAACGTTGCGTTTTACGCCAACTCAACTTGGGAGTTCACACCCCGCCACACACTTACCCTGGGTGGACGTCTGAACCAAGAGACAAATCAATATTCCTTTACAACCATTAGCGCACTCGCTTCAACGGCTCCAGCAAACACGCCCTACACACCATACTATGCGTACACCGCCCCGAAGAATGAGGCGCGAGCTTTTACTGGGAAGGCTGCCTACGCGTACAAGATCGACGCTGACTCAATGGTGTATGCGAGTTACGCAACAGGCCGCAAAGGTGTGGCCTTTGACATGACCAGCGGCGCGAACAACAGAAACGTATTTGCGTTCATGCCATTGGCCGCTGAAACGGCAAGAAGCTCCGAAGTAGGTTGGAAGGCCAACCTGCTCGAGAATCGGGCGACAGTAAATGTAGCTGTCTTCCATACAAACTTTAAGGATTACCAAGCCTCATCTACCCAGACGTTTTCTGATGGCAGCTCCGCGAGTGTGCTGTTCGGTATTGGCGGCGTGCAAACGAGAGGCGGGGAGATCGATATACGCGCTCAAGCCACCAAGAACTTAACGTTCTCCACAAGTTTTGCTTATACGCGTGCGCGGGTAACCGATTGGCGCTATGGCGCTTGTTTCGGCGGGCGAACAGACTGCGGAACAAATCCGCCCAACCCGGCCAACCCCACAGCTGCCTACGTAAACGGTGCCAACTTTGTGATGCCGAATGCGCCGCGCCACAACGCCACGCTTGGCGTTGAATATACGGATCGATTAGGCTCACTGCGAGCCGCCTACTTTCTGCAGGCGCGCACTCGATCCGATGTTCAGGGCAATATTAATCAGGATCCGGTCCAGCGCCGCCCGGGTGTGACTGTTGTTGACGCCGGCTTTTCGTTGGCTAGCAGCAACAACAAATACAAGGCAGCCTTCGGTATCAAGAACTTATTTGATACGCAGTACTCGTCGGGCGGCCAGGGCGGCGTCGTAGGTACTTTATTTGCGCCAACCGGCGCAGCATCGTCAGCCAACATCGTCCAGCAGGGTTGGAAACCTGCTCGTGATGCGTTCCGCTATTACTCCGTAAGGTTCGACGTTTCTTTCTGAGGATTGCTGATTTGCGGCAGTCGAGTAAGTAGGTGGACTGCCGACGCGTGGAATACGAAATAGACTCTGTATTCCGAGACTACGCAAAATTGAAGGCATCACATGACCAGACCAAAAATTAAGGATGTTGCACAAATGGCGGGGGTATCCCCGTCGAGCGTCTCTAATTTTCTAAATAATCGCATGGGTCAGATGCGCCCAGGAACGCAGCAAAAAATTCAGCAAGTCATCGAGCAGCTCGGGTATCGTCCGAACAGCGCGGCGCGGCAGCTTAAGACGGGCGTGGCATCGATGGTTGGTCTCATGGTTCCCTCCCTGGCAAACCAGTTCTTTGGTTCGCTCGCCTGTGCCGTAGAAAATGCGGCGGCGGCATATGACTGCCGAGTAATGACCATCAGCACCTTTCGCGATGCCGATCGCGAGCGTGCTGTGATGGGGGACATGCTTGCATATGGCGTTAAGGGAATAATTACGGGCTCAGCCCTCAATGACACTGATCATTTGGTGGCGACGACCGAAAGCTGTCCGGTGGTTGCATTTGATCTCAAGAGGTCAGACACGCGCCACGATAGCATCAGTACGATTTCGGTGGACAACGCTGCCGCGACATCTATGGGCGTGGAACACTTGGTATCGCTTGGTCATCGGTCGATCGTACTGGTTTCGCCAACACCGTACACCCGCAACCGGCAAGACCGAGTGTTGGGCTTTGAGGGTGCGGCAGCGAAGGCGGGTATCGTGGGCCAACTGCTAATTGCCGACCTCGCCGAAGTGCAGAGCGACCCGCACGGTGATACGCAGCTGTTCGAGCTTGGAAGAAATGCTGCGGCACGAATTCTTAGCATGCCTTCCAAGCCGACCGCTGCGATCGCAATCAACGACATGATGGCGATAGGTATTGGCGTCGGCCTAAAACAATTAGGTGTTCGCATACCAAGCGAGTTTTCGCTGATGGGTATTGACGATATCTTCTTCTCGGCGGCGCACGATCCGCCGCTGACCACTCTACGGCAGCCGATCCAAGTGATGGCTGACGCGGCTGTAAAACGCATCCTCTCCCCTTTGGCTGGGAAAGGCGTTGAGCTGTTCAAGCCAGAGTTAATTGTGCGGGCCTCTACTGCGCCGCCGAAAAAATAAAACTATTTTCACAACTAGGAAGAGTAAATCGATGGAACTACTAGGCAGACGCGCACTTGTGATGGGCGGAGCATCAGGAATCGGCAAGGCGAGTTCACTCGGGCTCGCGGCGGCAGGCGCGGACGTGGTGCTCACGTACTGGAGCAGCGAACAAGAGGCGACTGAAGTGGTCGCACAAATTCGTGCGATGGGACGCAAGGCTCATGCGATCAAAGCTGACTTGACCGACAGTGCGGTAGCCGAGCAAGTTTTTGCCGACGCAGAGGCGGCCGTCGGGGAGATCGATACCCTTTTCGCAAATATTGGCGGGATGATCCAACGATGCCGTGTGGTCGATATGCCGCTCTCGCTTTGGAATGAGGCGATAAACCTCAATTTCACCAGCACGTTTTTGATTTGCCAAGCGGCACTCAAGCGTATGGAGCCGCGGAAGGCAGGCGTCATCGTCACCATGTCCTCGTTAGCCGCTTTTGATGGTGGCGGCCCGGGCTCGGTTCACTACGCATCGAGTAAGGCAGCGGTAGCCACTTTCACGCGCGCTCTCGCCAAAGAGGTCGGGCCGCTTGGGATTCGTGTGAATGGCGTGTCCCCCGGTTTAATCGGTACGCGCTTTCACGATGTTTTCAACACCCCCGCCAATCGCCAGGCAATCGCAGAGCGCACTCCCGCCAGGCGTGAAGGCGTGCCTGACGATGTCGCCAACGTTGTGGTGTTCTTAGCCTCTGAACGAGCAGCGTTTCTCGCCGGCGAAATCATTCAGGTCAATGGCGGGCTTGGCCTGTACTAAACAGCGGCACGATCGGTTTGTTATCTTTCGACGGGGATTTATGCATCGCCAATTTACACGACGTCGTTTCATCGGCACAGCGGCACTGACGATACCCGCGCTGAGCGCCGGTACGGTACTCGCGCAAGACGCCCGCGAGGCACTGGGTACCAAAGTGGGCAAGGTTGTGCCGGGGGTGCATGCGCTAGAGAAAATCATGAAGGCGCATCCGGCAGCATTGCGGCCAGCGCTGAAGGGTGTGCATCCGCGCGTGTTTACGACGTCCGAAGAGATCGTTAAGCTGCGCGAACGCGCGCGCACTACCCATCGCCGGATTTGGGAAAAAGCGCTCCCCAACCTTATTGCGATGAACGAGGAACCAGAGGCGTCGCCCGCGCAAACGCGGCGCGCGCAGAACCGCGTCGGCATGGGCATCGTCGGTGCGGCGCTCGCCTACAAGATTGAAGGGGATGCAAAATATCTTCAGGCGGCCAAGCGATTCATGGACGCGGCGGTGAGCTATCCAGTTTGGGGCTACACGTACAGCAAGCCCAATATCGACTTGGCCGCGGGCCACCTACTTTACGGCTTGGGTGCCGGTTACGATTTGCTCTTCGATGTGCTCTCCGAAGATGAGCGCAAGCGTTATCGCGACAAGCTGGTGTTGCAAGGCCGGATTTTGGCCAAGCACTTTATGCCCAAGCCCGGCAAGTCGTATTCCTATAGCCAGAACCATTGCTTCATCCCCATTTCTGGGCTTGCGGTTGCTGCTTACGCGGTTTGGGACGAAGCGCCCGAAGCAGCCGAGTGGGCTGCGCTCTCGCGTGCGATTTTTACCCGGGTGTTAGAGGTTGCTTCCCCCGACGGCTACTTCTACGAAGGTGTTGAGTATTGGGTGTTTTCGATGCCCTGGATCATTCATGGCCTCGACGCCTTCGCGCACGCGGCGGGTGATGATATGTACGACCTTCCCGCGCTTCGCAAGACGCACTTGTACATGGCTCACTCGATGACACCTAATGGGCATGACATTTTTGATTTTGGTGATGCGTTTGAAGGACCAATCACCCGCGCGCGAATCGGCGCAGAGCCTGCGCGCACGCATCCGGACGGCAAACTGCACTCGAATTACAACCTGCTATACCGCATGGCGGCGCGCTTCAAGAATGCCGACGCACAAGGGGTAGCCGGGTGGATGGCTTCACTAGGCCACGTTTGCGCCGAAGATTTTTGGTCGTTAATTTGGTACGACGCCACCTTGCCAACGAATCCAATTTCGGCGCTCCCGCCCTACCATCATTTCGACGATCTCGGCACCGTTTACTGGCGCTCCGATTGGACGCCGGCGGCGACCGCCTTTGCGTTTCGCGCCGGGCCACCTGAAGGGCATCGAATCACCGATATGCTCGACAAAATGCCCGACTGGCATCTGTCGATGGGTCACTCACATCCGGATGCGGGCAGTTTTATTCTCTATGCAGGTGGCACCTATCTCACCGGTCCGAAGGGGTACGCAGGAATACCGTCCAGCAAGATTTGCAACACGCTGCTCATCGATGGACAGGGGCAAGCGAATGAAGGCGGTGGCCACGATGCTTTTCATGGTTATCCTTATTCACGCCTCAATGCGATTCGCATTACCAGCGCGAAGCTCAGGAAAGACCGCGCTGAAATCGTCGCAGATATTTCTGGTGCATACCGCCCGGAGTTGGGTGTGATTAGCCTCGAGCGCCGTTTTACATGGGCCAATAGTGCATGGGTAACCATTGATCGGATGCAGGCGAGTAAGCCAGTTACCTTGACCGCACAGGTACACGGTGACACCACCATCGAACAATTGTCTGCGCAAAAATTTGTGGTTGCCGGCAAACCGAGTTCGCTGCAGGTTGAGATCCAAACGCCTAACGCGAAAGCGGTGATCGAGCCGGGTCTGGTTGTTTCGGCCGGCCCGCCGGGCAACGTCGACAAAGGCCCGCGTGTCCAGCGCGGCACGGTGGTTCGCGTGTCACTGCCTGCCAGCAAAGACGTGACGCTAGTCACCAAGCTGCGGATTTGATGTGACCATTACGCGTGACGCTGCGGTTGGTGGTGAAGGAGAAACGCCGCACGTATCCCAAGTCATCACTGTCGGCGAAGCAATGGCGCTGCTCATGGCTCGCCAAGTTGGCCCGCTTCATACAGTCAGCGACTTTGCGCGTGCCACGGCAGGTGCCGAGCTAAACGTTGCCGTTGGCCTCAGCCGCCTAGGTTTCAAGGTCGACTATGTGAGCCGTCTCGGTAAGGATAGTTTCGGCCGCAACTTGTTAGAGTTTATGGTGGCAGAAGGAATAGATGTCCGATACGTTTCTATAGACGATACTTTTACGACGGGTTTCATGTTGAAGTCCCTGGCCGACGATGGCAGCGACCCAGAGATCGAATATTTTCGTCGTGGTTCCGCTGCCAGCCGTCTTAGCCTGGCCGATATCGGGGGCGTTGGTTTCGCCGGCGCACGCTGGTTACACCTCACGGGGATTTCTCCCGCTCTGTCGCAGAGCTGCCGAGAGTTGAGCTTTGTGATGGCAACACGCGCAATAGCGGAGGGGGTTGTAGTCAGCTTCGACCCGAATCTACGCCGCCGGCTATGGTCTTCTGGCCAAGAAATGAAAGAGACCATCAACGCTCTCGCCGCCCTTGCGGATGTGGTCTTGCCGGGATTGTCTGAAGGGAAACTGTTGACCGGCTGCGACTCTGCTGCTGGCATCGCTGACTACTATCTCTCGCACGGCGCACGGCAGGTCATCGTCAAATTGGGACCGAAGGGCGCCTACTACGCAAGCACCGAGGGTACCGGGACCGTACCCGCACCAACGGTAACGCCGTTGGTCGATACGGTCGGCGCAGGAGACGGCTTTGCCGTTGGCGTGATCAGCGCGATGTTGGATGGACTCTCGCTTCGCGAAGCCGCTGCTCGGGGTAATGCGATCGGCGCTCGTGTTACCCAATTCCGTGGAGATTGTGAGGGCCTGCCAAACCGTACGCAACTGGAATCTACGACCCTAAGTTAGACCCGCACACCACTAGTACACTTAGAGAGGCGAACATGAAAACGTTAAACGGTTTGCGTTGGCTCGTAATCACCTTGGTTGCGCTCGCAACTATCATCAACTACATTGATCGCTCGGCGCTGGCGGTGATGTGGCCGGGGATCGCTGCCGAACTCGGTATGGACAAAAGCGACTATGCCAATATCGTCACCGTGTTTCTAGTCGGGTATGCGATTGGACAATCGTTGTTCGGAAAAATATTCGATGCGCTGGGCACACGCGTTGGATTCATATTGTCGATCGTTGTCTGGTCTATTTCGATCGGCTTGCATGCTGTAGCACGCGGTGTGGTTTCGTTTTCTTTGTTCCGTGCAGCCTTGGGTGTCGGTGAAGCTGGCAATTGGCCAGGCGCTACCAAAGCGGTCGCCGAATGGTTCCCGGTTCGCGAACGCGCGCTGGCACAGGGCATCTTTGGTGCGGGCGCATCCATGGGATCGATTATTGCCCCGCCGCTGGTGGCTTTTTTGTATGCCTACGTTGGTTGGAAAACGACGTTCATCCTAATCGGCGTGCTTGGCTTTTTTTGGATCATACCGTGGATGGTGATTTACAAGTCAGGGCCGGACGCACACCCTTGGATAACGGCTGATGAGCGCAACTATATTCTCACCGGCCAGCAGCGTGTGGCCACGGAACAAGCGGAATACGTTCCCTCATGGTCCCAATTGCTCGGTCACCGACAGAGTTGGGGGGTGATTGCAGCGCGATTTTTTATCGATCCGATTTGGTGGTTGTTTGTCGCCTGGCTACCGCTCTATTTGAATGAAAAATTCCACTTCGATGTAAAACAGATCGGCCTATTTGCTTGGGTGCCGTTTGTGGGTGCCGCAATCGGTGCACTTTCAGGGGGCTGGTTTTGTGGCCAGCTACTCAAGCGTGGCTGGACGGTGAATCGGGCACGAAAATTTGTGATTGGCTTGGGCCTGCTGGTGATGTTTCCAGCGCTACTGTTGACGGCAACAGCGGACACACCGTTACGCGCGGTGTTGCTGATCGCCGTAATTTTGTTTGGCTTCCAAGCTGCCATCACCAACATTCAAACGCTGCCGAGTGATTTTTTCTCTGGAAAATCCGTTGGCTCGCTGGCGGGCATTAGCGGCACATCTGCGGTTGTGGGTGTCATCATTTGCACACAAGCCGTACCGAGTTTGACCGCCGGTGGCAACTATCTGCCATTCTTTGTGCTCGGTGCGGCGTTGGTGCCACTCGTCTTTCTGTCGGTCTGGCTTGGCGGATATGTCGAGCAAGTGAAGCCAAAACAGTAACGTGTGCAGTTGACAAGCCACCCTTTGGACTGAAATTTCCCGATGAAACCGCAGAGTTTGCCGCGATGGTGTTGTGTGTTGTGTGCTGCGCCACTTTATGCGTATGTTTTTATGTTTGCTGCTGCCGCCGACACGGTCGCGATATCTGCTGCTAAAACCGTCGCGGAAACCGCAGCTGATGGTGTCATTGAACGCTCGCTCAAAGCGGGCTTACGCGACAACGGGGGTGTCCCCCGCGCGACGCCGCTCAATCATATGGTGAAAGGGCGCACCATCGATGTGACGCGTTACGGCGCCGATATCAAGGATTCCGCAACTGACGATCGTCCGGCGATTGAAGCCGCGCTCAACGGTGCCAAACCAGGCGATGAAATCTATTTTCCAAACGGTGTCTATAACCTTAATTCGCCCGCCACCAACCATCCAAACGTGCATATTTTGTTGCGCAGCGGCGTGAATATTCGCGGCGAGAGTGAAGCTGCGGTGCTCCTCAAGAGTAATTTCGACGTTGGGCTTGGGTCGCGGCCGGACACCGTGATGCGTGGTCAAGACGTCAGCGATATTCTTGTCTCAAACCTCAGCATTACATCGACTTGGGATCGTAGGTTTCCAACCAGTCCGCGCAGCCAGAATCCTGATCGTGGCGGTCCGATGTACGCGATTGCCATCGAGGCCAAAGCGGACGCCAACCAACGTATCACCTTTGAAGCTGTACGCGTCGAGCGTTATGCGCGGATGGGAATCTTGGTTGGCAAAGGCTCATCGGATGTCGTGATTCGCCGTTGTCATGCGAGCAATGCGACCGATATCGGCGGCGGTGGGGCAGGTTATGGGTTCGTGTTGCAGGGTCGTGGTCATCAGAGCGCGTTGGCCAATCCTTATCTTGGCACATCTGATGACAATTACTTCAACGTGATCGAATATTCAACGGCGAATGGCCCGTACATCCGTCATGGCGCGTTGATTCAGTATTGGGCACACCACAACGTCATCCGCCACTCCACGTTCGACCAAAACGTCTACGATGCGATTGATTTGCATGGTGAGGACGAGTACCTGAACGAAGTGGCTCATAACACCATCACCAACACCTCGGCGGGGGCGGGGATTGGCCTTGGCAATTCTGGGGCTGGGCATGATAAGACCGGGCCTTGGAATTGGATTCATCACAACACCATCCGCGGTTCCATGCGTGGCATGACAGTGGAATACGGCACAGCGGACAATCTGATCGAAGACAACATCATTACAGGTAACAATAGTTACGCCGGGCAAGTCGGGATCGCGCTGGGTTCGGTCAAGGGCATTGTCATACGGCGCAACCAAATCATCGATAACAATGCAGATGGCTTTTCAGCGTTTCGTTTCTTTATGAACCGAGCCGAGGGTGAAGAGCCCGCAGGAAGTCCGGCAAACAATCGAATCGATGCCAATATCATCAGAGGCAATGCTGGCGCGAAGTCGCGCGCGTTTCTGGTGGAAGCGGAGAGCGGTGGAAACGTGATTCAAAAAAATATTGTCGGCGGCAACACCGACAATTCAGTGCCGAAGTCAGGGATTTAGAATCGCTTTGTGCGCTCGGAGGTTAAACGGATTCGAAGGGCTCAGCGCTCGCTAACCTGTTGATCAACTCGGACGCGCTGGCACAGGCTATCGCCTTACGGCTGCGCCCGGTCGCCGGTCATCGCCAACATCAAATGACCGCTATCGGGAAATCTGTACCGCCGCTATGGGCGGCGGATTCCGCCACCGCAAAGCAGACATCCCCGCGCACGGCACCAGATAATATTTGGCATATCCGAAAAATGCCCGTTATGGTCCTGCGGCATTCGCCGACTTACCAACGTGTCAGGTATGCCACTCGGCGCGGAGAATTAATCCGCCGGGTAGTGGCGCAGCACTTCATCTAGCCCGCCCTCGTTGATGGTCAGCGTCGCCTGAGCTTGCACGACGGGTTTGGCGTAGTAGGCGACGGATGTTCCGGCGACCGCCATCATTTTCAAATCGTTGGCACCGTCACCAATCACCATGATCTGCTCGCGGCTGGCGGCTTGCTGCGTGGCGGTAGCTTGTACGTGTTGCGCCTTTGCGTCGGCATCACAGAGCGGGCCGATGACGCGTCCGGTGAGTTTGCCATCGATGATTTCGAGTTCATTCGAAAACGCCGCGTCCAATCCGAGACGTTGCTTGAGGCGATACGTGAAGAACGTAAATCCGCCGGACACCAATAACGTAAACAAGCCTGCCCGTTTTGCGGCGGCGATGAGCGGCTCCGCACCCGGCGAAAGTCTTAAACGTTGTTCGTACACCTGCTCCAACGCCGACTGATCAAGACCCGCCAGTAGCGCAACACGTTGGCGGAGTGAGGTCGGCCAATCAATTTCGCCGCGCATGGCGGCAGCGGTTACGGCGGCGACCTCGGGTTTTTTTCCGACGTAGTCGGCAATCTCATCGATACATTCGATGGTGATCAAGGTCGAATCCATGTCCATCGCCAGCAGCCGAAAGTCACTCAGCTTCTTCGGTTGCGTGGCACTCATACCGCAACTTTCGCTTGCGTGGCACTCATACCGCAACCTTCGCTTGCATGGCACTCATGCCGCCACTTTCGCTTGCGGTACGATCGGTGTGAGCTCGTACAAGACGGCCTTGATCGCCAGCACACGCTCGTGGAGATTGACCATTGGCTTTTCAATTCTGAGTTTGTCTGGCCCGGCTAATTTGAAATGCCGCTTTTGCTGTACGAGTTGAATCACGCGGTGTGGATGGATCGGCGTGTCGGGCCCGAATTGAATCGTAATCGATGCCGCACTGGCGTCAATTTTTATCAGGTCAAGCGGCTTACCGATGATACGCAGCGCATGACTGTCGATCAGATTCGATGTTGCGTCTGGCAAGGTACCGAAGCGGTCAATCAACTCTTCTTTCAACTGCTCAAGCAACTCTGCGGAGTTACAATTGGCGAGGCGTTTGTAGATCACTAAGCGCTCGTGAACATCCCCGCAGAAGGTGTCGGGCAACAACGCAGGCGCATGCAAATTAATTTCTGTCGCAACACCTAATGGCTTTGAGAGATCGGGCTCCTTGCCGGCTTTGAGTGACTTCACCGCGTGGTTCAGCATGTCGGTGTAGAGCGTGAAGCCGATATCTTGGATGCCGCCAGATTGTGAATCTCCCAGCACCTCGCCGGCGCCACGAATTTCTAGGTCATGCATTGCGAGGTAAAAGCCCGCGCCCAAATCTTCCATCGCCTGAATTGCTTCCAAGCGACGTTTCGCGTTTATGTTTAGCGAATCTTCCGGCGGCGTCAAAAGATAAGCGTACGCTTGGTGGTGCGAGCGACCCACCCGGCCGCGCAATTGGTGCAGTTGCGCTAGGCCGAATTTATCCGCTCGATGGATGAGGATGGTGTTGGCTGTTGGTACATCGATGCCGGTCTCGATGATGGTTGAGCACAGCAATACGTTGGCCTTCTGTTGATAGAAGTCGCGCATGACGCGTTCGAGTTCACGCTCCGGTAGCTGGCCGTGCGCCACCGCGATACGCGCCTCGGGGATGAGGCGTTGTAATCGCTCCAACTGGTTTTGGATGGTCTCAACTTCGTTGTACAAGTAGTAGGCCTGCCCACCGCGCTTCAATTCACGCATGATGCCTTCGCGCACCGTGCCTTCAGAAAATGTATGGACAAACGTTTTGATGGAGAGGCGACGTTGCGGCGCGGTGGCGATGACGGAAAAATCGCGCAGGCCTTCAAGTGACATTGCCAGCGTTCGCGGAATCGGTGTCGCGGTCAGGGTGAGTACATCAACTTCCGAGCGCAGTGCCTTCAGCACTTCTTTTTGGCGCACGCCGAAACGATGTTCTTCATCGATGATCACCAAGCCGAGGTTTTTGAAGACAACATCCTTTTGAATCAGCTTGTGTGTACCGATGGCGATATCCACGGTGCCATTGGCAAGGCCTTTGATTGCCTCGGTGGTCTCTTTGGCCGACCGGAAGCGCGAGAATTCGGAGAGTTTGACCGGCCACTCGGCGAAGCGATCTGAAAAATTATGAAAGTGCTGCTCGGCGAGCAACGTGGTGGGCACCAGAATGGCAACCTGTTTGCCGGCATTCACCGCAAGAAACGCCGCGCGGAGTGCCACTTCGGTTTTGCCAAATCCCACGTCACCGCAGATCAGCCGATCCATCGGCCGGCCCGAGGTCATATCGGCAGTCACCGCCTGAATCGCGGCAAGCTGATCGGCAGTCTCTTCGAACGGGAATCCAGCCGCAAATGCGTCGACTTCGTTGGCCTTCATGGGGAATGCAAACCCTTGACGTGCCGCGCGGCGCGCGTAGAGATTAAGTAACTCGGCGGCGGTATCGCGAATCTGTTCGGCCGCTTTGCGACGCACTTTTTCCCATTGACCGGAGCCCAAGCGATGTAGCGGCGCGGCGTCGGGATTCGCGCCGGTATAACGTGAGATGACCGACAACTGCGAGACCGGTACAAATAGCTTATCTTCACCATCGTAGTGGAGCTCGAGAAATTCCATGGCACCTTCGCCAAGATCCATCGAGATCAATCCCATGTAGCGACCGATGCCGTGCAACTCATGGACCACCGGGTCGCCCAGTTTCACTTCCGCAAGATCGCGCAGCATGCCTTCGGCGTTGGTGCGGGATTTTTCACGCCGCCGCGACTGCTTCACCTCGCTGGCGTAAAGCTCGCTTTCGGTAACAAGCGCAAGCCGGTCATTGACGGCGATAAAGCCGCGTTGCAGCGGCGCGACGGTGATCAAGACATTTGGCAAAGTCGAATCAGGACGGGCGTTTCCAGCCAGAATTGCTTGAAAGTCGCCGCCAGCGCTAGTGTTTAATTGGTGATCACTAAGAAAGGTAAGAATGGTTTCGCGTCGTCCCAAACTTTCTGCGACGATCACCACTTGGCCGTCGAAGGCGCTGACGAATTGGCGAAGGCGCGCTAGCGGATCTGCGGCTTTGCGGTCGACGTCAATTGCGGGCAGGGGCAAAATCGGCTGCGCGATTTTTGCGGCTTGAAGTTTTTCGAAGCGTCCTACCCCGCGGAACAACTCCTCGACCGGCAAAAAAACGTCGGCCGGTGGTAGCAACGGGTGATCGCGGTCGCCACGCATCAAGTCGTAACGCGATTTCACATCGCGCCAGAAGGCATCGGCAACTGGCTCGACGTCGCCGTGCAAATACACGTGCGTCGCCGGTGGCAGGTAATCAAGCACGGTCGCGGTGTGGGTAAAAAACAGCGGCAAAAAATATTCGATTCCGTTTGGTGCCATGCCGGCCGAGACGTCTTTGTACATCCGCGACTTCGACGGGTCGCCTTCAAAGCGGTCGCGGAATTGTTCGCGAAACTGATGCTGTCCTTGTTTGTCGAGCGGAAACTCCCGCGCCGGCAACAAACGAATTTCGTTTACCGGATAGATGCTGCGTTGGGTATCGACGTCAAAGGTGCGGATCGCCTCAATCTCATCACCCAAAAGGTCGATGCGGTAAGGCACGGTGGATCCCATTGGGAAGAGATCAACCAGACCGCCGCGAATTGCGTATTCGCCCGGTGCCATTACTTGTTTGACCGATGTGTATCCCGCAAACGAGAGATCATTGCGAAAACTTTCAAGCGCAAGTGGTGTCTTGATTCGCAGAAAAAAAGCGCGGCCCGCTAAATATTCACGAGGTGCCAGACGCGTCATCGCGGTGGTGACCGGCACAATGCCCACGTCAAAGTCGCCGCGCGACAATTGATAGAGCGTTGAGATGCGCTCCGATACTAGGTCTGGATGCGGCGAGAAATGATCGTATGGCAGCGTCTCCCAGTCGGGCAAGCGGCAAACCCGCAGGGTAGGGTCGAACCACGCAATTTCAGTTAACAATCGCTCAGCGTCGGCCGCGTCTGCTGCCAGAATCAACAAGGGGGCGTTGTCGCTTGCCGCGCGCGCGAGTTGCAGCGAATCAGACGATTGAATAAAAATAGCGGGTTGGATCATTAAGAAGGCTTCGTGGCAATCTTGCCATTTAGGGTTGAGCGGATGGGGCCGGGGCCGGGTGGGTAGGGACGGCAGGGCAGTAGGGACGGTAGGGGCAGTAGGGACGGGTAGCGGATGGGGCCAAGTTAAGTCAAGTCGCTGTCGCTGGCGGAGCCAGCAGCACCGCCACCCGCGCTGTCGCTGGCGGAGCCAGCAGCATCGCCACCCGCGCTGTCGCCGCTGGGGACGTTCGCGGTGAGTGCAGCAATGACCTCACGCGCAGTTTGAAAACGATCGTCTGCAACCTTCGCCAACAGTTGGTCAACGACTGGTTGTAGGTGCCGCATTTTCATCGGCAGCAGGGGGACTTCATCGTGCAGGTGTCGGAAAATCGTTTGGGCTGCCGTGTCGCCAACATACGGCGGCGCGCCGGTGAGTAACTCAAACAAGATGATGCCGGTCGCATACAAATCGCTGCGGCCATCCACCGGCTTGCCGGCACCTTGCTCGGGGCTCATGTAGGTCGGCGTGCCCAATGTGTCACCGACCGCGCTGGCGCGAACGGCCTGACCAAACAAGGTTGAAATATTGAAATCAATCAGCGTGATGCTGCCGTCGGTACGAAAGAAGATGCTTTCAGGCTTTAGGTCTGCATGGCAGACCCCCACGCCATGCAGCGCATCTAACGCCTCAAGCAAAGCCAGAATGACGCGTACTCCCGCGTTCTCATCCATCGGCATCTTGCGTCGGCGACGTAGATCGCCTTTCTTCAGAAACTCTAAAACGACATATAAAAAATTTGCGCTGACGCCGGAATCCAATTCGCGGACCACTGCCGTACCGCGCAGTGGGCGCAGTCGTTTTGCCACCGCAATGATTTGCGCCAGTTCCGCAATATTGCGCATCGACACGGACGTCAATATCTTGACGGCGGCCTGTCCATCCGCGTCGATCGACTCGGCCAAATAGACCTGCGACATCGCGCCGTCGGAAATTGACGCTACCGGCCGATAGCCATCGATGTCGATGCCCATCCGATCGCCGTCTGCCGTAAACATAAACTTACCGTAAGTCGCCGGCGGTGCTGCGATCAACGTCGCTTCTTGAGGTGCTGCTTGAGGCGCTGCTTGAGGCGCTGCTTGAGGCGTTGCTTGAAGCGCAGTTTGTGCTGCAGCTAGATACCCATCTTGGGCCGCGGCTGTGCTGTCAGGCTGCGCCAAGGCGGCGCGGGATAAAAATGCGCCCGCCAACGCGCGCCTCAGCCGCTGGCCGGAAAGGGCGTCTTTGCGAAGGACTTCAAACGCGCCGCGCTCGATCAATGTCGCGCGAAGATTCAGCAAGCTCTCGGCGACTAACATCACGATCGGCGGGCAGTTGCTGCGGCTGCGAAGTCGGTTTAATGCGTCATTCGCTTCCGCCTCGGTGCCAACACCGCCAAGCACGATGGCGCTGCCAGTGGATCCAATCGCGAGGCCAGCGCCCCGCATGGTCTGCGAAAATGGATCGATGTCCTCAACGGTTGCGTTCGGAAAATGCGTTTTAACGAGGCCCGCGATGGTGATGCGTAGCCCGGCCGAGCCGTCGATGACGGTCACGCATGGCGCGGTGTTAGGTGGCGGTAGCCGACTCGATCGATGATCCATGATGCTGCTGTGCGTTGGGCGAGGGCTGATAGAGAGTGGTGTGGGTTGCGGAGCTTGCGCGGCTTGCGGTGCTTGCGGTGCTTAGTCTGCGGACGTCTAGCGGTTATGCGATTACGACCGGGATTTGGCTGATCTTGGTCCGCCACGTTTGCGGGCCGGTTCGATGAACGGCCGTGCCGATTGAGTCAACAGCAACAGTGACGGGCATGTCTTTGACGTCAAATTCATAAATCGCTTCCATGCCTAAATCTTCGAAGGCGACCAGACGGGACGCCTTGATGGCCTTCGACACAAGATAGGCGGCGCCACCAACCGCAATGAAGTAGGTCGCGCCATTTTTCTGGATGTTTTCGATCGTGGCGGTGCCACGTTCGGACTTCCCGATCATGCCAATCAAGCCGGCCTTTTCGAGCATGTCCGCGGTGAATTTATCCATACGTGATGCGGTCGTTGGACCTGCCGGGCCGACGATTTCTTCACGAACCGGGTTGACAGGCCCGACGTAATAGATGATGCGGCCGGTGAAATCGACCGGTAATTTTTCGCCACGGTTCATCATTTCAACTAGCCGGCGGTGCGCGGCGTCGCGGCCGGTAAGGATCTTGCCGGTCAACAATACGCGGTCACCCGAACGCAATTCACCAAGTTGGGCTTTGCTGATGCCGTCGATATTGACGCGTTTGGACGTCGAGAAATCTTGCGTAAGTGTTGGCCAATCGGCGAGTGATGGTGGTTCAAGTACCGCAGGGCCACTGCCATCCAACACAAAGTGCGCGTGTCTCATTGCCGCGCAGTTGGGGAGTAGCGCTACCGGCTTCGACGCGGCATGGGTGGGGTAGTCGTTGACCTTAACATCAAGCACGGTCGTCAATCCGCCCAGACCTTGTGCGCCAATGCCGAGTGCGTTTACCTTCTGGTAGATTTCCAAGCGCAATTCTTCTGCCCGATTGAGTGTTGCACCACTGCGGGAGCGCGCTTGCAATTCGTGAATGTTCAAGGGCTCCATCATTCCCCACTTCGCCACCAGCATCGCTTTTTCGGGAGAGCCGCCGATACCTAATGACAACATGCCAGGCGGGCACCAATCAGCGCCCATCGTCGGTACCACGGATAGCACCCAGTCAACGATGTTGTCGTTGGGAAGCAGCATGGCGAATTTCGATTTATTCTCCGAGCCGCCGCCTTTTGCGGCGACGATAACTTCAACTTTGTCACCCGGGACAATTTCAATATGGGTCACGCCAGGCGTATTGTCGGTGGTGTTCTTGCGCTTGCCATCGGGATCGGTCAACATCGAACCGCGCAGCGGGTTGTTAATGTCGGTATAAGCGCGACGCACACCTTCGTTGACCATTTGTTCGGGCGTTAGTCGTGGTCCAACGCGCGGCCCTTCGAAGCGGACGTCCATGCCGACACGGACAAAAGCGATGCAGATTCCCGTGTCCTGACAGATCGGACGATGCCCCTCTGCCGCCATGCGCGAATTGATCAGGATCTGCGCCATTGCATCCTTGGCAGCAGGAGACTCTTCTCGCACATAGGCTTCATGCAGCGCCTTGATGTAATCGACTGGATGGTAGTAGCTGATGTACTGGAACGCATCAGCGACCGACGAAATGAAGTCTTCCTGCTTGATGGTGACCATGGACGATCCTTAAAAGTTATCCTGCTTTTGCTTGCCACCATGTGCCGGTTTTCCTCCGTCCATGATCCGGTCGATCATCGCTATCGAAAGCGCGGAAAAAATAAACGCCATATGAATGATGGTCTGCCACATCAGCGTGTGGGAGGTTAATTTTTCGGCTTCGATGAACGACTTCAGAAGATGGATAGACGAGATGCCGATGATTGCTGTAGCCAGCTTGACCTTCAGCACAGCAGCGTTGACATGAGAAAGCCATTCCGGCTGGTCAGGATGCCCCTCGAGATGCATGCGTGACACAAACGTTTCGTATCCGCCGACGATCACCATCACGAGCAAGTTGGAGATCATGACCACATCAATCAGACCAAGCACCAACAACATGATCTGGGCTTCGGTGATTTTCGGGCCCGCTGTGAAAAAAGTACCCTCGATCAAATGCGTCAGTTCCACGCCAAACTGATAGACGTAAATGACCTGCGCAATGATGAGGCCGATGTAAAGCGGCACTTGCAGCCAGCGGCTCATGAAAATGAAATTGGGTAAAGGTCTCAGCGGCCGCATCGGCTGTTTGTGTTGGTCCATTTTTTTATCCGGAAAGAAAATAGGAAAACCCCCCGCAGAGCAAATCTGCGAGGGATGAAAATTGATTGTGAACCAGCCCGATTACAACGAGATTACGGTATTGAAACCGCAATCTTGGGACTGATTTCTCGACGCAGGATTTTACCATTCTTGGTACGTGGAAAATCCCTTGCGAGGTAGATTCGCTTGGGCGCTTTATACGCAGCGAGATGTTGCTGCCCGAAAGACTGCAATTGCTCGGCGGAGACTTCCGCCCCCGGCTGCGCAATAACGTAGGCGACCACGAGCAGTTTGCCTTTTTCGATTTCTTCGCCGATGCAGGCACAATCTGCAACAGCCGGGTGGGATTTCAATATCCGCTCAACTTCATACGGCGAAACGCGATAGCCAAAGCTCTTGATGATGTCGTCTTTGCGGCCGAGGAACCACCAGTATCCGTCTTCGTCAATTCTTGCGTGGTCGCCGGTAAAGAAATATCCATCGTGCCGCAACTTTGCAGTTTCCTCCGGGAGCTGCCAGTAGCGCAGGAATAAGCCAGGATCACTTTCCGGAATAACAATCATGCCTTCCTCACCTAGCGGCGTCGGCGCCAATGTCTCTGGGTCGACGAGGCGAACGTCATGGCCGGGCTGTGGAAAACCGGCCGAGCCAGCGCGGATGGGTCGATGGGTGGACTGCGAAAGATAGTACGAAAACTCGCTCATACCGACTGCCTCGAAGATATCCATGCCAAATCGTGCGCGCCACTGCGTCAGCATGTCGTCGGATAAATGTTCGCCAGCGCTCATGCAAAAACGCAAACTTGGCACGTCTGTTTTGCCGACTGAGGTCTTTTGTACGATCTGGCGGTAGATGGTTGGGACACCGATAAATATCGTCGCTTCGTGTTTTGCAATCAGCCGCGGCCACAGCAACGGATCATTTTTGCCTTCGTGAACGATTACGGTTTTACCCCGGTATAACGGATCCATCAAGCCGGAGCCCAGCACGTAGGTCCAATTAAATTTTCCAGAATGGACAATACGATCCATCTGACTAGCGCTGAAATTGAACCAGTATTGCGAGGCAGGCTCGCGCCCAATGAGTGCGCGGTGCGCGTGCAATACGCCTTTGGGGTAGCCAGTCGTGCCGGAGGTGTAAACAAGATACGCAGGGTCATCCGCGTGCGTGGCGTGTGGCGCAGAAAACGCGGTGATTTCTCGCAGCGCCGTATTTAAATCTCGGACCTCCACGCCAGCCATGTCCGCTTGCTGCCCCTCGCCAGTGGTCAACACCAATTCGATATTGCCGCGCTCGTCGAGCCTTTGGGCGAGCTGGGACCAGCTCAGTTTGTCCATCACCAGCACCTTCGCGCCGGAGTCTTTCACCAGATACTGCACCTCCTCGGGAGTTAGCAGGGTCGATGTCGGCACCGCGATCGCGCCGACCTTCATTGTGCCAAAAAATGCAATCGGGTATTCGAGACTGTTGGGTAGGCGCACCAGCACGCGCTCGCCGGCATTGACGCCATGTTTGCGCAACACCTGCGCGAACTGACTGCTGCGTTCGGCAAGCTCGCGATAATTTGCGGTGACCGTCCCGGTGAGGTCATCCTCAACAATCATCGCGACACGACTTTCGACCTCGGTCTCCAAGTGGGCGTCGGTACAAGCCACACCTATGTTAAAAAACTGCGGTACCTGCCAATTCCAAGTGGGGAAGGGCTGAAGACGCGGCGGGAGGTCGAATGTTCTAGCGTTCATGAGTTTGTCTCGATGAGGTGGAGCAGATCGGGCGGATGGTGAGTGAATGGTGATGAAATTGGTACGCGACGTTGCAATAACGACCTCGCCACTAGCCACCAGCCACTAACTAGAGAATCACGCCGTACGGCCAGTTCTCCCGAATGACCTGCTCGGGAAGTTTTTTCAAAACCTCAACTGCAAAGGCGGTGTCTTCAACGGACAAGGCGTGTAGCGAATGCGCACGCAGCAGGGTCTGTAGTGCTTTACCGAACATCGGCGGGTCGAGCATCTCACCGTTGAATTTAATTGCACCTCCTAGCAAAGCGTCTGCCTCAATCGCCGCCTTAAGAATCGCAATCTTAGTTTTTGTATCGGTCGGGGAGGGGGTGTAGGCAACTTTGCAGGGATGAATGTGGAATGGGTGAATCACCTGTTTGCCGGTCATTCCCATCGCGGCTTCTTCACAAGCGTGGCGATAGACAACGCGTGATTCGTCGTCGCCGTGTAGGTCAAGCCAACGCCGGACATCGTCCGGCTCGACGCTCGACTCGGGCATTGCGGATTGGCCGATTAACGTTTCCACACCACCAATCACGCCCTTCCCCGCGATGCGCGCTTCAAACAGAACTTGATTCATAAAGTAGGCCAGTTCCACCGTCCAGCGGCGCGGGGTGATCTGAATGCCCATTGCTTTGGAAAAATCGTGAATACCAAACACGACGTGCTTTACCGTCGCGTATTGCATCAGGTCCGGTGCAATCTTGAGCGACTTCGGGTGTTCGATAATCGGCTGAATGGTTATCCGGTGATTGAGGCCGACGAGCACCGCAGAAAGATCGCGTATTTCAGCACAGCCGTAAGCTTCGCCCGCCTTGGCCAGCATGACCACATCAATATATTCGGCAAGGTCGCGAATCAGCACTAAATCCTTCTCGTACTCGTCGGTGCGAAACGGGTTAATACGAATCGCGATCTGGACTTCTTTACGTTGCGGCAGGCTGGGGAGTTCGCGACGAAGTAGCTCGCGCGACATTTCCTTTTGTCGGCAGCCGTCCTCAAGGTCAAACAAAAGTGTGTGTGCCGTTGTGTGCACCGCATGTTTCTTAAACCGTTGCGCAGCCTGTTCAAGATCCTCATATATACCCAGTGACGGCGCATATTTGACCGGCGGATAGTAGATTTGGATGCCCGGCCAATAGTCGCCAAGAAGTGCGGTGGAGGTGCTGGAAAGATGGATATCGTTGAGCTTACTCATGGCGTTCGACTTTGTTTGTCCTAGATCAAAAGCGGATGTACATCAAAGGCTACGATACTCAAGATGTTGCGCCGCGTCAACAACTCTTATATAAGACATAAGATATGGTGACGTGTCACGTTGGTTGTTGTGTCGACACCAGTCGTAGCGGCTCACGCTAGATGCCCGAGCAGCTGTGCGAAAAGGTCGTCGCATGGCTTTGGTTGTTGGTTGGTATGCTATAACTGTGTCCATCAAAATAGTCGATTAATCGTTTGAGGAGAACCAAAATGTCAGGCATCGAATCAGTCATGCACGAGAGCCGTCTGTTCCAGCCGCCCGAGGCGTTGATTAAAGCGGCGGCGATTTCAGGGCGTGCCGCGTATGACGAAATGTGTGCCGCCGCGCAGCGCGACGAGACAGGTTTTTGGGGTGGACTCGCGAGGGAGCACCTGACTTGGAAGACGCCATTCACGCATGTGCTTGACGAAACAAACGCGCCATTTTTCCGGTGGTTTCACGATGGCGAGCTAAACGCTTCGTATAACTGCCTCGATCGACAGGTTGCCGCCGGCCTCGGCGACAAAGTCGCCATTAAGTTTGAGGCTGACGACGGCGCGGTGACAGAAATTACCTATCGCGGGCTGTTGGCACGCGTCTGCCGATTTGCCAATGCCCTAAAATCGAAAGGCATCAAACAGGGCGACCGCGTCGTCATCTACATTCCGATGACCATCGAGGGTGTTATCGCCATGCAGGCCTGTGCCCGAATTGGTGCTACACACTCGGTTGTGTTCGGCGGCTTTTCGGCCAAGTCATTGCAAGAGCGCATCATCGATGCAGGTGCAATCGCGGTCATTACCTCGGACGAACAAATGCGCGGTGGCAAAGCGCTGCCGATCAAGGCCATTGTTGACGAAGCGATCGGCATGGGTGGCTGCGAACACATGAAGACCTGCATCGTTTACCAACGCACGGGCAACGCCGTCAACATGGTAGCGGGGCGTGACAACTGGTGGCACGATCTCGAGCCGGCCCAGTCCGATGTATGTGAACCGACTTGGGTCAATGCTGAGCACCCGTTATTTATCCTCTATACATCGGGCTCAACCGGCAAGCCTAAAGGAATTCAGCACTCGACTGGCGGCTACCTGCTTTGGGCCGCGCTAACCATGAAGTGGACTTTCGACGTCAAGCCGACCGATCTGTTTTGGTGTTCGGCCGACATTGGTTGGGTGACGGGGCATTCTTATGTGGCGTATGGCCCACTCGCGGCGGGTGCATCGCAGCTTATCTTTGAAGGCGTTCCGACCTACCCGAACGCTGGTCGTTTCTGGGACATGATTCAGCGCCACAAAGTCACGATTTTCTATACCGCACCAACGGCGATCCGTTCGCTTATTAAGGCCGGTGAAGTTGATCCGACCGCGCATCCACGCAACTACGATCTCACGTCGTTACGTATTCTTGGCTCGGTCGGTGAGCCGATCAATCCGGAAGCGTGGATGTGGTACTACGAAAACATTGGTGGCGGTCGTTGTCCAATCGTTGATACGTTCTGGCAAACCGAAACCGGTGGCCACATGATTACCCCGTTGCCTGGTGTCACACCGCTAAAGCCCGGCTCATGCACATTGCCGCTCCCCGGAATCCAGGCGGCGATTGTGGATGAAACTGGCCACGGTGTGCCAAACGGCCAAGGGGGAATTTTGGTCGTTAAACGCCCATGGCCCTCCATGGTCCGCACCATTTGGGGCGACGCGGAACGGTTTAAGAAAACCTACTTTCCGGAAGAATTAGGTGGCCATCTTTATCTCGCGGGGGATGGCGCAATACGTGACAAGGATGACGGGTACTTCACCATCATGGGGCGTATCGACGACGTGCTGAACGTGTCTGGCCACCGACTTGGCACGATGGAAATTGAATCTGCGCTGGTGTCAAACGTAAAACTGGTCGCAGAAGCGGCGGTAGTTGGTCGTCCCGATGACTTGACTGGTGAAGCCATTTGCGCTTTTGTAGTGTTGAAAGGCAAACGGCCGGAGGGCGAGGAGGCGCTGCGGATCGCCAAAGAGTTGCGGGACTGGGTGGGTAAAGAAATCGGTCCGATCGCCAAGCCCAAGGACATTCGTTTTGGTGATAACTTGCCGAAGACCCGCAGCGGCAAGATCATGCGACGTCTACTGCGCTCGATTGCCAAGGGAGAAAACATTACACAGGATATTTCTACATTAGAAAATCCGGGGATTTTAGAGCAGTTGAAGAAACCAATTTAGAAGAAATCGAGCAAAGACGGACATTTCCGGGCAAAAATGCGCGGAGACGCCGGTTGATGCTAGGGTTTGCCAGCCATTCTCTGGATTTTCAAGCGACGACCTCACGTGAAAGACGTGCTTTCCGCAATCGTGGCCTGCGGCGACGGCCAAGTGTGCTGCGGGACGTAAAACGACTTAAAACGACTCAAAAAAAGGGGCCGCAGATGCAGCCCCTTTTTCGTATGTCGCCAATGTTGCAGCGATGTTGGGTTGATGTTACGTTAGCGACGACTGTCTTCGGCAAAAATATCTTTGTCCTTGTTCTCCGGCACAAATAGCGCACCGATCACAATGGTCATGGTTGCAATCACGATTGGATACCACAGACCATAATACGGATCGCCTGTTTGCGCGATCATCGCGAACGCAGTCGCAGGCATCAATCCGCCGAACCAGCCGTTACCAATGTGATACGGCAGCGACATACCGGTGTAGCGAATCCGCGTCGGGAATAATTCAACTAAGGCGGCGGCGATTGGGCCGTACACCATCGTCACCAGCAACACGAGGTAGGTGAGAATCAAAACCAACGGGAAGGTCTGCGCCGTGAACACATCAAAGACGTTGTTCAGCTTCACGATGCCTGCAGCAGGTTTACCCGGCGCAGGATAGCCAGCGCCAGCCAGCGCCTCATTAACGGCTTTCGTAAAGGCGGCCGGTGTGGCTTTAACAGCGTCGCCGGTCAGCTTTGACACCTCATAGCCGA
>JACMOJ010000063.1 GCA_014378085.1 Burkholderiales bacterium
CCAAGTGCGCAGTGATTTCGTGCTGATATCCAGCTTTCTGCTGACTTCGGCATGGGTGAGATTTTGTTCTGTGGCAAGCTTGACGGCTTCAGCCTTGAATTCAGCGGTGAAGGTACGACGGGGAATACGTTTCATGGTGGCTCCTAACAAGTTGATAAAGTAACATCGACTTGCCCGTCCACAATTTCGGGCCCCGTTCAGTTCGTCTGGTCGCGAGTAAACTATCCACACAGGAGGTCCCCATGGATGCATTTCTCGTTAGTCGGAATCCAGAAATTATGAGCGGAGCGCTTTGCTTCACGGGCACCCGCGTCCTCGTCAAGAACCTTTTTGACTATCTAGAGGGGGCATCAACTCTTGAAGACTTTCTTGAAGATTTTCCCTCAGTTTCCCGAGAAAAGGCCGTAGCCGTACTTGAGGCGGCAAGAGAGCGCCTGTCTACCGATGCGCTTACTGCTTGACGAATCGATCCCAGTCAAGTTTCGCCGTTCCTTACCGGACCACGACGTCCGAACGGTTGTCGAGATGGGGTGGTCTGGGGTAAAAACGGCAAACTCCTTACACTTGCGGCTGACAGTTTTGACGCATTTGTCACAGTAGACAAAAATTTGCCGTACCAGCAGAACTTGACTACGCTTCCAGTAGCTGTGGTCGTGTTGGATGCGGTATCAAATGAACTACCGGCTTTACTACACTTACTGCCAGCGCTTGAGCAAACACTTCTATCGCTGAAGCCTCAAACGTACTCGCTGGTGGCCCATGTGGCATAACACATCGTTCCAAGGGGCTAGCCGCAAACTGTCGTCCACCAACCTGTAAACAATGTATGGCCACCCAACAACAAATCGTCGACTTCTTCGCAGCAGAATTTCCCCACAGCAACTGCACCATCGAGGCAATAGGCAGACGATCGGCGGTGGTGCGCTACGCGGTGCGCGAAGCCGATTTGCGTCCGGGTGGCACGGTGTCCGGCCCGGCGTTAATGGCGACGGCCGATGTCGCGCTGTACGTTGCGATTCTTGGCACGATTGGCATCGTGCCATTGACGGTGACGACCAGCTTTAACATCAACTTTTTACGTAAACCCGCAGCCGGTTGCGACATCATCGCCGAATGCAAGTTACTCAAAGTCGGCAAGGCCCTTGTGGTAGGGGAAGTCACGCTTTATTCAGTGGGCAACGACGATGCCGTAGCGCACGCAGTCGGCACGTACTCGATTCCAAAAAACGAAGTAACGTGATGCTCACCGAGCCGAGCTGGATCATCTAAAATTACCGAAACACTAGTATCGACGGGCATCTTCCGGCAAAAATGCCGCAAAACGCCTGCCAATTGGCATGTTTTCAAACTTGATTGACGTGGGGAGGTGAACTCGCCCCTATCAGCCCAGCCTATTTCAAGTACTTATCAAGGAACGCCAAAATTTTCCGATTGGCTTCCATCGAGTTTTTCTTCTTCGAAAATCCGTGGCCTTCATCTGGAAACACCACGTATTCGACCGGCACACCGTTCTTCTGCACGGCAGCGACGATGTCGTCACTCTCGGGCTTAATCACACGCGGATCGTTGGCACCCTGAATGACGATCATCGGCTTGCGAATTTCTTTGGCGTGAAACAGTGGTGACGTCGCGAGCAAGAACTCACGGTCTGCTACCGGGTCACCAATTTCTTGGTAGAGCGCTTTACGGCTCGCCTCCCAATACGGCGGGATACTTTCGAGGGTACGAATCCAGTTGGTGACACCAAAGATATTCACACCAACCTTAAACGCCTCAGGACGGAACGCAAGCGCGGCAACGGTCATGTAGCCGCCGTAGCTGCCGCCCATAATGCCGATTTTGTCTGCATCAATGTAGCCAAGGCTCGCCAAATACGTTTTGGCTTCGACACAATCCCAAAGCGGTTCACGGCCGTGTTTCTTGTCGTCCGCGGCAAAAAACGACTTGCCGTATCCCGAACTGCCGCGATTGTTGATGCCCAACACCGCGTAGCCGTTGTTTACCAAGTATTGGATCTGCGCGCTATAACCGCGACGGGTCTGGCCACCGGGACCACCGTGCACGTAAACAATCGCCGGCACTTTGTTGGTGGCACTCGCACCGTGCGGCTTGTAGTAAATGCTGGGGATGACCATGCCGTCAAACGACTTGAAGCGCACCACTTGTGCCTCGACAAGATCGGCCGAGTTGATATCCTTGGCCAGGCTTTGTGTCAACTGTTTAGTGCTGCGCGTCTTGAAATCGTGCACAAACAGATTGCTTGGGGAACGATCGCCGTTGAGATAGAACGCCATACGTGCGCCACTTTTTGAAAATGTCACGCCACGAATTTCGCCACCGGGCAGCTTGGGCAACGCCACTGGTTTGTCTTCCGCGCCTTCGGTGACACGAATCACCGTGCTGCCGTCTTGATTGATGGTGGTGACACGAAAGCGACCGTCTTTGGAGAAATACGTCCCGTTAATATCCCAGTCGGCTTTGGTGTGGTCTTTGACGACGCCGGTCGCGAGATCATAGGTCTTGAGCTGGGTGAATTCACCGTCGGCGTTGGTGGTGAAGAAGAGTTTTTTCGACGCAGGATCAAATGATGACGCTGCAAAAGACGCCACACCGGCGTGCGCGGTGATGAGTTTGGTTTCCGCTTTCACCACATCGTAAAGAAAGATGTCGCTATCCGAGGTGGTATTGGTCTTGGCTAACGCGATCCACTTTTCGTCGCGGCTGATCGCCGCGATTTGGTAGGCCTGATCGTTCTTGTACATCAGGGTACGCGCGTAGGTTTTTGTGTCGTAACGATAGAGATCGAAAAAGCGCGGGTCGCGTTCGTTCGTCGTCACGTAGAACGCCGCGTCGTTGGTGCTCCAACCGGCGAAACTGGCTTTAAGTTTGGCACCCGGTGTCAGGTCTTTCTCCGTGCCATCGAGCTCCCGCACAAACAGATGATTATTTTCGTCGCCACCGTTGTCGCGCGTGAACAGCACACGGTCATCGTTTGGGAAAAAACTGACCGCATAAGTGGAATCCGTGGCCGATCTGGTCTTGGCCTCGGCCTTGCCACCGGCAATCGAAATCTTGTAAGCGTTAAAAATGCCGGTCTCGTTGCTGCTGAAGAGAATGTTTTTCTCATCGGCGCTGAACGAGGCCCCCGCGTAACTGGTGGTCGCCGTAAATTGCTCGATGGTGTAACGCTTCACGGCTTTTGTTGCGGTTGCCATCGCAACGGGCTTCATCGCCGGTGCGGAATTGGCAGCAAGCGGGAGCAATGCGGCGAACACAATCAGGAGCGAACCAAGGCTCGCGGCGGTTACGGAACGTCTCATCACGGAATTCCTTTCAAGGTTTCAGGTGGCATCGTTGCAATTTGATTGGCGAACTGCAGTCGACGCGATTGCCCATTATTACAGGGCTGGCGGCCTAGATGACAAACTGATTGCCACGCCCACGCCCACGCCACCCACGCCACGCATCCCACGCGCGACATGAAGGCCATGATGCCTAGGATGCCGGGCCGATTTATGCACGAAGATTGACCGCGACACCGCTAGTCGCGCGTTTATTGTTCCGTGGGACGGCATCCGACTATTTCTGCGCAGAAAGGTAGCCGATCAACGCTTCGGTCTCCACGCCACTTAGCGAATTGGCGTAAGCCATCGAAGTGTTGGGCACCAACGCGCTGGGATTGTCGATCCAGCGCTTCAGCGTCACCGCATCCCACTTTAGTCCGCCAGTCGCCGCTTTCTTAAACGCCTCTGAGTACGCAAACCCTTCGGCGCGACCCGCATCGGCGCCGACGATGCCACGCAAGTCAGGCCCGACCTTGTTCGACATCTTGCCGTTAATGCTGTGGCAGGCTGCGCAGCGCAAGAAGGCAATCTTGCCTTGTGCGTTTACCGACTTTGGTGTGGATGGCGAAACCTGCACAATGGCTGATGCAGCAATGGCTGATGCAGCACCGCCAAAACCGATGGTGCCGAAAAAAACAATACGGACAAACAGCGTTGGTATCTTGGACATGGTTTTACGCACGCGCCAAAATTTCGGTCGCCGCCCGCTCGCCAGACTCCATCGCCGCTTCCATGCCGCGTAGCGTGTGACCGGTGTGTTCACCGGCAAAGTGAATCCGGCCAGAGGGCTGCGAAATTACCTGCGAAAACCGCGTGATTTGACCGGGCGCCCAATTGATCCAAGTGCCGCCCGCCAACGCATTGTTGTGCCAAGAGATTCGCTTCGCCATCTTTAGGGCACCTTTCGATGCAGGGTAGATTTTTTCGAGTTCGGCAATCGCACGCGCGCCAAACGCGGCATCATCTAGCCGGTCCCAAGATGCGCACTCAGCACCATTAATCCACACGATCAAACTCGGCGGATTACCATCGCCGCGGCCATCTTGCGGGAACACACGCTCAAGCGGCCCATTCGACCAAAGATAGGGCGCCAGCCCGTCATCTCCCCAAAACGGTCGCGTCACTTCCAAATGAATCTGTGTCACCTTACCGTATGCGGCTTCCGCGACGGCGTCTGCATGTGCTTTAGGCAACGCTGGTGTAAAGGCAATGCGGCGCATCGTCGGCAACGGCAGTGCACATACGGCAAATCGGGCGCGATGCGTGCGCTCGACACCACCATCTTGTGTACGAACCACCACACCTTGCGAGTTTGTGTCGACTGCAACCACGCGGCGCTCCAGCAGAACATCTCCTTTCAGGGAACGCGCCATCGCTTCGGGCAAGCGTTGGTTGCCGCCGACAATATTTTGCGTCGGCCCCTTGATCTTGATGATCTCTGCAATGTTGGTTTGCGCGTAAAACAAATTTAAGAGCGAGGTATCGGCGAGTGTATCGCCGAGCCCGTTGCTAACGCCCATCAGTTGCAGGGCCGCTGGTGAAAACCCCTTCTCGCGCAACACCGTCAACGCAGAAACGTCCCACTTCGCATATTTGGGGTCTCGAAACGCAGCGGCAGATTCGAGCGGGCTAGGCCCGACCGCGCGGGACAACACGCGGTCGGGCGGCAAGTTTCGCAGTGTTTCCGCAAATGGGTTTGCAGCCGCTTTCCCCCAATCCGCGAGGCTGTAGCGCACACCGTCGACGTGAATGACCACGCGCTCCTCACGCAACAACGGGGACCGTGCATTCGCCTCCAACTTCAACCCGAGTTGCGTTGCAACATCCACCGTACGCGCGTAAGCGGTGCCGATCTGATTGCCACCCGCTTCCGGTTTGCCCGCCACGTCGTCGAGCGTAAAGAGCCGCCCGCCAACGCGATTGTTTGCTTCGAGCACACGCACCTTGAGCCCGAACTCCTCCAGCAAACGCGCCGCTTGCAACCCTGCCAAACCCGCGCCAATCACAATCACATCTAGCGGCACCTGCGCGCGTAACAGTGGCGGTGTCGATGCGGCAAGAACAGCACTAGCACCGGCCCACTTGAGCATTGTGCGGCGCGATGTCATGTGCGCTACTTCTTCTCAGCTTGAGGCGCGGTGGTGCTGGCGGCGGTGCTGGCGGTGGTGCCGGCAGCGGTGCCGAGCAGCTTATTGATTTCAATAAAGTTGCCGTCGTTATCAAACACGCTGCTAAACAACACCGGGATCACCGTGTTGTTCGGTCCGGGATAGTCGATGCGATACGGCTCGGTGTCGACTTTAATGTTTGGCGTAACCTTGATTTTTTCCCAACGTGTGTCGAGGTCCTTTGCGTTGATCACCATGATCATGCCCCCCGCGTTGGGCCGCTTGAATTCCGTGACCGGCGGCAGCATCGGCTGGTTAAGACGCTGCATTAGCCCAATCGCACCGATGAATTGATCGTTCGCACGCAGCAGCACCAAACGTATCGTCGGCGGTATGGCCTTGCCGTCTTTATCTTTGCCGCCACCGATCATTTGATCGTAAACCACCTTCAAACCCAGAGCGTCACGATACAACGGCAGGGATTTTTCGATATCGCGGACGACTAAGGTCGTTCGGCGAATGTCGACGGCGATACGTTCGTTTTCAGGGACAGGTTGCGGCTGTGCCGACGCGATACCACTTACCCCGACGGTAAGAAAGCTGGCCACCAGAGCGCCCACACCGAGCAACAACAACGGCTTCAAAGAAATTCGCATGATGGTGTCTCCTAGATGATGATAATTCCAAAAACTTATTGGCTGCCTTGTTTCGCGCCGGACGTTTTCACTAACGCCGCATATCGATCAATTTCTGCTGCTAGAAACTGATCAAATTTTTCCGTGACGATCCGCGACGGCGTAGCACTTTGTGCCAAAAATTTCTCACGCACATCACCAAGTGCCATCGCCTTTTGTACCTCCGCCGCCAAACGCTCAACGACGGCCTTCGGTGTGCCAGTCGGCGCGAGCAGGCCGTACCAAAAATCAAAGCGGTAGTTCGCAACACCCGCCTCGGCGAGCGTCGGTACCTGCGGTAGTAATGCGGCGCGCTCGGCAGTTGTCACCGCGAGCGCCCGTGCCTTACCTTGAAGGACCAAGCCGCTTGCCGCACCGACCGGGCCGAATGAAAAATCGATCCGGCCACCAATTAAATCGGTGATCGCCTCGGTCGTTCCTTTATACGGGACGTGCACCACATTGATATTTGCGATGGTCCTGAATAACTCCGCCGCCAAGTGGCTCGCGGATCCCACTCCGGCGGAGGCATAGGTCAACGTCCCCGGTTTTGCCTTTGCCAACGTGATTAATTCTCCAATTGTTTTGGGCCCACCGCTGGAGGTCAACACAACACTCGGTACGACTGCAATCAAACTCACCCCGACAAACGCTTTTCGCGTATCGAAGGATAACTTGTCGTAGAGCGACGGGTTAATTGCGTGGCCGTTGGCTGTGACCAACAGTGTGTAGCCGTCTGCATTCGCAACCGCGACTCTGGCGGCGGCAATCGATCCCCCTGCACCGAGTGTGTTCTCGACAATGACAGCCTGCCCCAAGCTGGTACTCAATTTTTCGGCAAGAATTCTTGTCAGGATATCGACCTGACTGCCCGCCGACAGTGTCGCGATGATGCGAATGGGTTTCGTTGGAAAGCTTTCCTGCGCCGCAGTAATACCCGGCAACACGCAAAGGCCCAAACATATTATCCAGCGGCGAGTGCGAACCACGGCTAGTCTGCTTTCTTCGGGACGGGCAACCCAACCAGCGCTGGATTGTGTTGTCCAATATCTGGCAACCGCCAATCGGGCTGTGCGGGTTCATTGGCGAATTTGATCGGGTTGTTTAAATGTTTTGCACCCTCGCCATCAACGTGGATCGTGTCGCGTGAAGCAAGGTGAGGCTCCTGTGTTGCCTCATAAAGATCTCGCACCGGCGACCAGCAAACATCAATACCATCGAGGAACACCGTCCACTCGGCGAGTGTCTTGGTCAAAAACGTTTCGCGAAGAAATGCCTTTACTGGCTCGTGTGAGGGACCGGGCGGCGTGGATCCCGCCGCGATCAAATCAGGCCGCCCCAGTGCCGTTAGGAGATTCTTCACAAACTTGTGTTCGCTACCGCCAAGCGCCAACCACTTATGGCCCGCAGTTTCGTACAAGTTGTAAAAACTGCCGCCGCCAAAACTGCGTTGCTGTTGCACATCCGGAGCGCGACTTTCCGCAAACGGAATACCCATCACGTTCGGCGTCCAGCTCAGCAGCGAATCTTGCATCGAAATATCGAGATAGTCGCCGCGACCGGTGCCATTGACGGCATTGTCACGACGCCACAGCGCCATCAAAATTCCCGAGAGCGCCATGAGTGATCCCGCCAGATCAGCCACCGGCATGTTTGGATGGGTGGGTTTGCCATCGCGCCCAAGATTCAAACTCACCACGCCGCTATCGGCCTGTATAGCCAGATCGTGCGCGGGCTTTAATCGCTTGGGGCCGGTCTGGCCAAATGCCGAAATGCTGCAATAGATGATGCGCGAGTTACGCTTCGATACGGTCGCATAGTCGATGCCGAGGCGGTCCACCGTGCCGGGACGGAATCCTTCGACCACCACGTCAGCCGTATCAATAAGCTTGAGCAAGGCTTCTTTTTGCGCCGGGTCTTTAAGATCAAGGCTGATACTTTTTTTGCCGCGGTGGGTGTTGCGAAACCATACCGTCTGTCCGGCCTCAGTTGCGCCGACATGCCGTACCGGTTCACCTTCGCCGGGTGGCTCAAGCTTAATCACTTCCGCACCGTGGTCTGCCATCAACATCGTGAGATGCGGACCGGGTAGGAACAACGATAAATCGATGACGCGAATGCCGGAGAGTTTCATTGTGGTCCCTGTCCACCACAATACGTCGTCCGCGTTGAGTGAAAATTCCCCGGCTCGTTGGACTCACCCGCAGCCTTTCTTAAAGGGGGCAAGCAACGCGAAGCGGTGCTCGGGGATTTTGCGGTGCACGCTTGCATCTTGGCCTTACGCAATCGCCCTCGCCGCACGTAACTCGGCAATCTGCGTACCGCTGTAGCCGATTTCTTGCAGCAGGACTTCGGTGTCTGCTCCCAATGCCTTGGCCGGCTGGGCAGGCAACCGCTGGCCGTCTACTTTGATCGGGTTCGCTAGCCGTCGCAGCGCCGGATTTGCGGGATGGTTGAGCGTTTGGATCATGCCGACCTGTGCCACGTAGGGATTGTCCAGTCCTTTTGCCATATCGTAGATTGGCGCGATCGGAATCACGCCACCGAGTTGTTGCATCCACTCGTCCGGTGTGTGTTTCATGAACTCGGCATCGAGAATTGGTGTGAGTGCATCACGATTAAGCCGACGATTCGGAATCGAATCAAACCGGGGATCACGCGCCAACTCCGGTATGCCGATACCTTCACAAAGAGCCACCCAAAATTTATCAATCATACAAAGCACAAACACCCAGCCGTCTTTGGCTTGGTACATCTGCGCCGGCACCGTAGCCGGATGTGCACCACGCGGCATACGCTGGGTAATGTGGCTATTGTTCAGGTACCAAGTGGCGGGATAGCTCAGTTGATGAAGTGCGACGTCAAACAACGATACGTCAACATCACGCCCTTTGCCACTCTTCAACGCACCGATTACACCGGCGAGTAACGCAATCGACATGGTCATGCCGGTCATAAAATCGACCACCGATAAACCAAATCGTGCGGGTGGACCATCGGGTTCACCGGTCAACATACAAAAGCCAGCTTCAGCTTGCATCAAATAATCGTAACCTGGCCAATCGGTACGGTCGTTATCACGGCCATATGCCGATAGATGTGCGCACACAATGGATGGCTTCACCTTCGACAGCGTAAGGTAATCAAGGCCAAGTTTCTTCGGCTGGTCCCCGCGCAAATTATTCAGTACCGCATCGCTGCTCGCCACCAACTTCTCAAATACCGCTCGGCCACCCGGCGCTTTCAGATCCAGCGCAAACGACTTTTTGTTGGCGTTAAACGTCTGGAAGAATTCAGAGTCACCCTCGCCGAGAAAAAACGGACCATTCGCGCGCGAGACGTCACCACCCGTCGTCGGGTTTTCGATCTTGATGACTTCCGCGCCGAGGTCGGCCAAATACATCGAGCCGTATGGGCCCGCGCCGTATTGTTCGACGGCGACGATACGGATGCCAGTGAGAGGAAGGTCCTTCGACGGTTGCATTAAAGCCTTATGGTGAAGAGGTGCGGCACACTGCGGGCTAACTTCACACCTCCCCCTTCAAGGGGGAGGCTGGGAGGGGGATGGGTGGGAATCACCACGCTAGTGTCTTAACCCCATCCCCACCCTAACCCTCCCCTTGAAGGGGAGGGAACTACTTTTCTGCCTCCCTTTCAAGGGGAGGGAACTACTTTTCTGCCTCCCCTTGACGCGGAGGGAACTCCCTTTCTGCCTCCCCTTGAAGGGAAAAGAACTTCTTTCAAATCGGCAGGCCGCTACACCCGATTTCGTTCAACGAGCTGCTTCGAAATAATGATGCGCTGCATCTCATTCGTCCCCTCACCGATACACATCAGCATGGCATCGCGGTAGTAACGCTCAATTTCATATTCCACCGAATAACTTGCACCACCAAATATCCGCATCGCTTCGGAAGCGCAGAACACACCGGCTTCGGAGGCAAAGTACTTCGCCATTCCCGCTTCCATATCACAGCGCTGCCCGCTGTCGTAGGCGCGTGCGGCGCTTTCCACCAGCAGCTTAGCAGCTTCGACTTGTGTGGCCATCTCGCCGAGCTTTAGTTGGATCGCTTGGTGTTCACAAATCGGTTTGCCAAACGTCTTACGTTCTTGCGCGTAACGCACCGCCAAGCGGGTAGCCCCTTCGGCAATACCCGCACCACGTGCAGCAATATTGATGCGGCCCAGTTCCAATCCCCCAACTGCCTGCTGGAAACCTTTGCCTTCCACGCCACCCAACAAACAACTCTCGTGCACACGATAGTCTTGGAACGCCAGCTCGCAGCTATCAATTGATTTGTAGCCGAGCTTTTTCATCTTATTAGAAACAATGAAACCCTCACCCTTCTCGGCGATCAACATGCTCATGCCTTTGTGGCGCGGCTCTGCAGTGGGGTCGGTTTTAACGAGCAGCAAAATGCCGCCGCCGTTGCCGGAATTGGTAATCCAAATTTTGTTGCCATTGACGACGTAATGTTCGCCATCTTTTTTGGCGACCGTACGAATGGCCTGCAAATCCGTCCCACAATCCGGCTCCGTTAGGCCAAGCCCGCCGCGCAATTCACCACTGGCCATGCGCGGCAGATATTTTTGTTTTTGCTCCTCCGTCCCAGCACGCTCAATGGCCGCGGCCATGATGAGATGAGAATTAAAAATGCCAGTGGGTGCCATCCACACCGATGACACTCGCGTGACGATCTTCGCGTAAACACTCGCTGGCAGTCCGAGCCCGCCGTATTGCTGGCCGATGGTTGCGCCAAACAGCCCCAGCTCTTTCATTTCCTCGACGAGTGCGTGTGGATACTTATCCTCGTGGTCGTACTCTTTTGCAATCGGCTTGACGGATTTTTCGACCCAAATGTCGATGGCATCGAGCAACATACGCTCGTCGTCTGCGGTGAAGTTACTCGTCTCTGTCATTGCGTTCATAGTGTTATCTCAAATCACAAACACAAGCATTGGTGCGGTTTTTCGGGCAAGAATGCTTGAAAGTGCCCGCCGCTTCTGGTGTTTTTTTTTCTACTCTATTCCGCCCCATCCCCACCCCCACCCCTCACCCTCCCCTTCACGGGGAGGGAATTTCACCTGCGCCTCCACTTCAAGGGGAGCAAACGTTACAACAGTCGCTACCTCCTCCCCGTTTCAAGGGGGAGGTTGGGAGGGGGAGGTTGGGAGGGGGAGGGGGCACGAACTTCAACAGATCCGTTCCCGCCCACCAAACGAAGCTTTAATACAACTGCCGCTAGTAATTGACCTTGTCCTCGACTGAATGCCCGCGCTTTGCGATCAACATCGTGCGGTTAAACGAACACACCAATACCTTATCTTGGTTGTATCCGTCGGTACTCACGCTGACGATGCCAGCACCAGGACGTGACTTCGATTCGCGTTTGTCCAACACCTTTGATTCCGCATACAACGTGTCCCCGGCAAACAGCGGATGCGTCATTTTGATGTCTGTCCAACCAAGGTTGGCAATCGCCTTCTGGCTCACGTCTGTCACACTCATGCCGACCATCAGCGCCACCGTCAGTGGTGAACAGACAATACATTTGCCGAACTCGGATGCCTTCGCATACTCGGGGTCAAAGTGCATCGGGTGAGTATTCATGGTCAACAGCGTAAACCACACATTGTCTGTTTCGGTAATCATGCGGCCTGGTCGGTGTTCATAAATGTCACCAACATTAAAGTCTTCAAAATAGCGACCAAAATGTTCGCGATAACGATTCGGACCAACTTGTTTGACGTTTTGCACCATATGTTTCCCGTAGTGTTGTTTAAGCTAGCTTTAGCGGGCTTAATGCGATTGCGCCATATTGAAATCGGTCTCGCGAAGCCCCAGTTTTGCAATTTCAATCACACGCAGCGCGGCGAGCTCTATTGGTCGATCAACCAACTTGCCCTCAACGGCAATCCCCGCACCTTTGGCCGCCTGCATCGCCGCCACAATTTTTTCAGCTTGCGCGAGTTCGTCTGACGTCGGCAGAAATGCGCGTTGAATCGCATCAACCTGCGCGGGATGGATCGCAGATTTATTCGTAAAGCCCAAATCCATGACCCGCTGGGTGTGGGTAGCCACGGCCGCTAAATCCTTAATCTCCAAACTGGGCACGTCAATCGCCCCGATTTCCGCTTCAGCCGCAGCAGCGGCAATCATGCCTCGTGCCCAAAGCCAACCGTCGTAACCTGGCTTGACGCGCGCGGCAACCGCGTAATCAAACCCGCCAAACATGAGCGCCTGCACCCGCCTTGCCGCGCGTGCAATTGAACGCGCCTCAAACACCGCGTGTGGTGACTCGAGTTGCGCGATCACCGGGATTTCGGCGTGGCAAAGGATGTGCAAGACACCTAAAATCTCGTTAGCACTTTCCACTTTCGGCAACATCACAAACGCCGGCCGAAAACCGCCTGACGCGATTGCGACCAGATCGGCGCGGCCAAGCTCGGTGGTTGCGTTGTTAATGCGCAACCCAAGCTCGCCTCGTGACTGCGTAGCGGCGGCAATGAAATCGAGGGTTGCCCGACGCGCAGTTGCCTTATCGGCCAATGGCACAGCGTCTTCTAAATCAATACAAACTTGATCCGCGCCGGTCGCAAGCGCTTTCTCGAACCGATCTGGTCGGGACCCTGGCACAAACAGTAAACAACGACGCGGATTGATAGAAACGCTCATGGCTTCACGTTCGCCGCAAAGTGTTTGGCAATATCAATACGGCGCGCGAACAGGACGCCCGGCTTTTGTGATGCGTACTTGAGAAATTTATCCAGGTAGCCTATGCGTCCCGGCCGGCCGATGATGCGCAGATGTAATCCCAGCGACATCATGATCGGCGTGGCGCGAGTCTTGCTAGTTGCCTCCTTGTGCATTTGATCAAGCGTATCAACCGCGTACTCCAGCCACTGCGATGGCATATAGCTTGGTGCCAGCCACATCTTCATGTCGTTGGTGTCGAGCTGATACGGCACGATGATCATTTTTTTCTTGCTACCGGCGGCTGCATTTTCCACGTCGCCCCAAAACGGCGTGTCGCGCGAATAATCATCCATGTGGTAGAGGCACCCGGCTTCTTGCAGCAGGCGACGTGTGTTTTTAGTATGGAGATAACGTGACAGCCAGCCCTGCGGACGCACGCCGGTCGACTTCTCAATGCTGTCTAGGCCATTCTTGATGAACTCGCGTTCACGCGCTTCGTCAAACGAGAACTGGTGTACCCAGCGATAACCGTGGCAGCACGTTTCGTGTTTACGCGCTTTGATGTAGTCAGCAATGTCAGGGGCGCGTTCAAGAGCGAGGGCCGCCGCCGTGTAAGTCGCCGCCACTTTGTATTTGTCGAGCAATGCCGCGACACGTGTATGACCTTCAAGGATGCCGTAACGGTAGTTGGATTCGTTGCCGTAATTTCGAATCGGCTTTTTTAGCGACACACCGAGTTCATCGACCGGTTCGGTGATTTTGTCGCCATCACCGATTGAATATTCGGAACCCTCTTCCACGTTGACGACGACCGATAGCGCGACCTTAGCGTTGGTGGGCCAGGTCCAGGTTGCCGATGAAGCGGTTTTTTTCGATGGTGCTTTAGCTGTCGCCATGTTGTCAGTCGCGCGCATTTTTAATTTGGTCTACGAAGTCAGGTTTGTCATTCCGAACAGATTTTCGTGGGAGATCACATCCGGCAAAAAATGTGATGCCGTTGTTTTCGAATCCCCCTTCGAGTGCCGCCTTTCTAGCGTCACCGGCTTGCAAAGAGATAAGATTCCTTAATTAAAACGTGTTCGGAATGACAAGTGAGGGGGCAGTTAATGCGCTCGTGTAAATAAATGGTGTCTGACCCCATTTTCGTTTGGCAAGCGCAGCAGTTTTTCAATGGTATTCCTCACCGCCGGACACATTCATCGATTCACCTGTTACGTACTGCGCCTCATCGCTACACAACCACGCGCACGTAGCCGCCGTATCCGTCGGAAGCCCCGGGCGACCCAATGGAATGCGCGACTTCATCGCATTCATGTATTGCTCCATGGTCAGGCCCAACGCTTCTGAAAAATACTCGTTTTGCCATGCGCCCAATCCGGTGGTGACGTGATTCGGGCAGATCGCATTCGCGGTGATGCCGTACTTTCCCATCTCAATTGCCGTCACGCGGGTGAGGCCGGTCATGCCATGTTTTGAGGCGCAATACGCAGAGGCAAACGGGAAGCCGGACTTCGCTGCTTGGCTGGCGATGTTGACGATACGGCCACCTTTTCGTTGCGCCACACCCGCCGCTTCGTTTTGTTGGATCATCTGCATCGCGGCGTACTTGGTACACAAGAATGCACCGCGCAAGTTCACGCCAAGCACGGCGTCCCACTCTTCAATCGACATTTCAACAATTGGCTTCATCAAATAACCAATGCCAGCGTTGTTGACC
>JACMOJ010000064.1 GCA_014378085.1 Burkholderiales bacterium
ATCGAGACGCAAGCGCGCGCCGCCCACACCGTAATCTTGAGCCTAGAAGAGTCGCCCGACTTAGATGGGTCAACCATGGAGGCGCTTGCCACTTTCACGCAAGCGCTGCATTCCGGCGGCATACGGTTGTACATCGCACGGCTAAAAGGCCCGGCCCACGAGGTCTTGCTACGCTCAGCGCTGCCGGGACTGGAGCGGTCCGCATTGCTTGATCTAAGCGTGGATGATGCAGTTGATTTGGCGAAAGGTGGATCGTCGACGTAGGCGACACCCGCTACACTATCGTGACTTGGGATGTCAGACACCGCATTACTTGCTTACGACAAAGTCGGTATGCACCCCATATTGACAAACGATGTCTTATCGATGGACACAGGCGATAAAGAAATAATGGACGACTCAACGAAAAAAACAGTGTTACAGCACTGACTATCGGTATGAATGGCATAACATACGGCGACATCGGTACAAGCCCACTGTAGGCTTTAAAAAAAGTCTTTTCCAAAGAAAACGATGGTGTACCGCTTAACGAAGTCAATGTTTTCGGTACGATTTCCCTGATTATCTGGGGTCTGACCTTAATCATCTCGCTGCAATACGTGACTCTGATCCTGCGAGCAGATAACATCAGCAGGGTTGAAATTTACCTGCTTCGCCTGCAACTGCCCAAGTCGAGAACCCATCTGTTTTTTATGCGACAACCACTTGCCAACGTCGGACTCCTGAATGAGACATTGTGGCGCAGTTTCGTGTCGCGCCGGAGCCGGCGTCAAGAAAATATCTCAGCAAAAATGCGCTCAGCTTTTGGCAAGTTACCGCCACCCGACAGAGTCAAAATCCCTCCTCGCTGGAACGGCCAAACGCGGCCTGTATGTCCCGTGCTCCGGCACGTGTGTTTCGACCTGGCGCCATGCCCATTCTTGCGAAAAGTTCATGCAAGTCAGGGCGCGCGTAAAGTTTTTAAATCCTCGCATTTTGCGCTTTACTTTTCCAAAAAACTCAGCGATCATGCGCCCCTCAATATTGAATGGAGGTCCAAATGGACTCAGGCAGTTGTAGGCGACCTTTCGACTACACATTAGCGAGCTGTTGAGACACGTTTTCGGACCAAGATGACCTTGGCGTCCACTGTCTCGACACTCAATGACGAGGCAGTGCGCACGCGGATCAGCTCGAGCTTTCGTCTCGAACGCATTCTGTAGCGCCCTTCCAAAAAAATAATTGCGATTGCCCAGCATGGGTGTGCTTTTGCGCGCCCGCGTCCGATTCTCGCCGTGCGCTTGTGCCGGATTTTTAATCCGAGGCACCCGGCTGAGTGCGCACAAAAAAGGGAGTAATACCAATGCACCACACTACCCACATTTCGAGCATCTATGGCACGCTGGTTTCCACCAGCCAGCGTGAATTTCGCCACGTCACGCAAGCCCCCAAGCGGGATTGGGGCGGTGTATTACGCAGGTCGTTCATTGCTCTGGCACGGCTAGCGTTGCAGCATCCCGGCGTGCGGCATTTTGTTGTCCTGATGCTGGTTGCCATCGCATTGCTCGGGTTGACGCTGCCATCAATGAGCTACGCCGCTGACATTGAGTCGGCTACAGTCGGAACGGTGGAAACGATTCCGTCCAATGCCACCATCCCTGAAATGCAGCCATGGTCCGTGCACGGCCAGGTGACGAATATCACGCAAAAGCATACTCATTTCAAGTCACCGTACAGTGGCGCAAACAGTCTCGATCCAAATGGACGGATCGAAGAAACCACCGACATCACCCTATTCGCCGGGGTGCGTCTGTGGCAGGGTGCGGAGTTCTGGCTGAATTCCGAGATCGATCAAGGCTTCGGCTTTAACAATACGCTGGGCGCTGCAGGCTTTCCGAACGGTGGTGCTTACAAGTTGGGTTCGAATGCGCCGTACCTGCGGCTACCACGCGCATTTATCCGGCAGACTATTTCACTCGGCGGTGAAGCGCAATCGATCGAGCCCGCTGCCAATCAACTGGGTGGCACCCGTTCAGCAAATAACCTGACGCTGACCGCCGGTAAATTTGCGGTCACTGATATCTTCGATACCAACGCCTACGCGCATGATCCGCGCGCGGACTTTTTGAACTGGTCGATCATCGATTCAGGGCCATTTGATTATGCCGCCGACTCATGGGGCTATACATTCGGTGGCGCAGTGGAGTGGACACAGGATTGGTTCACGATACGCGGCGGCGTGTTTCAACTCTCCAGGATTCCTAATGGGAAAGTCGCGGGCGTTCATTTCAATCAAAACGCCTTGATCGCGGAATTTGAAATGCGTCATCAGATGTCGGGGCATCCCGGCAAGATCAAGCTGCTGGCTTTCCGCAACCGCGGGAATATGGCCAGCTATCGGGAGGCCACGCAACTCGGCATCGATACCGCTTCCGCACCCGATGTCGCGCTGGTTCGACGTGTCGACTCGCGCTCCGGCTTCGCTGTCAATCTGGAGCAGGAGATTGCTAGTGACCTCGGTGCGTTTGCGCGGGTCGGCGTGAATGGTGGCGACAAAGAAGCCTTCGAATTTTCTGACATTAATAATTCGATCGCGGCTGGCCTATCCATCAAAGGTGACCGCTGGAGCCGCCACGACGATACCGTCGGCGTGGCCTTTTCGGTGAACCGGTTGTCGGGCAACGCACGCGACTATTTTTCGGCGGGCGGCCTTGGCATCCTAGTCGGTGACGGCGCTTTGAACTACGGCAGTGAAAAAATTCTGGAGGCCTATTACACCTTGCGCGCAAATAGCCATCTGGCTCTGACGCTGGATTTCCAACGCATCGCCAATCCCGCCTACAACCGGGATCGCGGTCCGGTCAATTTCGTTGCGCTGCGTGCGCACGGCGAATTCTGAGGAGCGCCGTCATGTCTAATAAATCTGCATTGAAAATGGTTGAAAGTGTGCCGCCCTTGCATTCGGGGGCGGCACTCGACAGCGCTCACGTCGGCGACATTCGTGGCGCCTTCGGCACCATCTCGGTGAACGATACCGGCAAGCGCACCACCTGGATGGCGCGCTTCAAAACTCTGATGGCGATTATCGGGCCGGGTCTGATCGTGATGGTCGGCGATAACGATGCCGGTGCCTTCGGCACTTATACGCAAGCCGGACAGAATTACGGCACGACGCTGTTGTGGACCCTGATGCTATTGATCCCGGTTCTGTACGTGAATCAGGAAATGGTGCTGCGCCTCGGCGTGGTCAGCGGCGTCGGTCACGCGCGATTGATTCTGGAGCGCTTTGGCCGCTTCTGGGGCGCCTTTAGTGTGATCGATCTGTTCCTAGTGAATGCACTCACGATCGTCACCGAATTCATCGGCATCTCGCTTGGTCTGACTTTTTTGGGCGTGCCAAAAATTCCGGGCGTGATCGTCGCCGCCCTGCTGATCATGATGGCGGTCAGTACCGGCAACTTCCGTCGCTTCGAGCGATTTTCGATGGTGCTGGTTTTTGCCAGCCTGTTGCTTGTACCGGTATTCATCATGGTGCATCCACCCCTCGGGCAGGTCGCGCATGACTTTCTGGTGCCGACCTATCCGCAAGGTGCCAAGCTGAGCGACATCATGTTGCTGATAATCGGGATTGTCGGCACGACGGTTGCCCCCTGGCAGCTATTTTTTCAGCAGAGCTACGTGATCGACAAGCGCATCACCACCCGCTTCATCAAGTACGAACGCTGGGATCTGGTCCTCGGGATCGTGCTGGTGATCATTGGTGCCGTGGCAATGATGGCGTTTGCTGCCCATACGTTTGTAGGCAAGCCGGAGTTCGGCAGCTTCGTCGATGCCGGCGCCGTGGCCAGCGGGATTGCCAAATATTTTGGCAAGTTACCGGCGCAGCTGTTTGCTATCGCGCTGATCGACGCTTGCATCATCGGCGCTTCGGCGGTCTCGCTGTCGACCGCCTACGCGGTCGGTGATGTGCTGTCGATGAATCACTCGCTACACCGCAAACCGAAGGAAGCCATCGGGTTCTACGCCGTGTATTTCAC
>JACMOJ010000065.1 GCA_014378085.1 Burkholderiales bacterium
CCGTGGGCGCGGGCACGGCGCGCCCGATAACATCGAATTGAGCGGCGGTTCCGAGGAAGGACTGAATCAACGCACCGGTGTTTCGAGTTCCAAGTGGCGAAAGTCCCGCGACCAATGCGTCGCCGCGAATGCCGATTAGGTAACGGCTGATGATGACACCGTCGACCTCCGCAGTCGCTCCATTCCCGCCATCGACATCAAGCGAGCATGTCAGCGTAGGCGCTGCAGTTCGCGATGTAAACGTCACAGTCGCTGTACCAATTGCAAGTGACGAGACAACGTTAGTCAGCGAAGTACTCGCAGCAATGTGCCGCACACAGACTGATTCGCCGTTTGTTACAGGCCCCGGTGACGAACTGAAGGCTCCCGTACAACCAACAGAGACTTCGAGTCCCGCCGCTCCGTTGATGGTTAAAGTCACGAGTGTATTGATGCCTGTCACGCTGAACGGCGCGAAATACACAGTTGAGGACAGAGCCACATCGATGGTTGTCTGCGACGCGATAGGGTCAGGCGTCACGTCGCTTGGCGGCGCAACGACAGTCTGCGTGGTCGACGAGAACGTACCAGCAACGCCACCGATCGTCACCGTAGTCGTCACCGAAGTCGCGGCAGTGGCCGCGCTCATCTGACGAACGCAGACGCTCTGGCCGGGCTGGAGCGTACCGGCAGCGCCTGTGAACACGCCGTTGCAGCCTACGGAGTAACTACCACCGCTCACGGTTATCGACGTGGCCGAGTTGAATCCAACAGGGGTAATTGAGCCTGATTGCACTGCGGTCGACAGCGGCACAGCCAACTGCGGAGTAAACGCGAACGCGTCCGGCGTTGCATCGGATGCGACGGTCCATACTTCAAGCTCGCTCACCACCATTTGTCTGCTGGAAGTGATCGTCGGAAGCACAACGCGAACCCGATCTGTTGTGACTGGCGTGAAGTTCACGCGACGCCAGACGCGAGTTCCATCAACGCGTGCCAACTCGCTGACAGCTGCCCACGCGGTGCCCGTCCAATATTGAATGGAGAAACCGCTTAGCGGGGACGCTGACTCCGTGGATATTGTCGACGGCTCTGCGTAGCTTGGGCTGTCCTTGTATTCGCCAAACAAGTAAAGCCATTCAACAGGTCGCGTCGTAGCGAACTTCACTTCCAGATATTGCGGATTAGTCGAGTCGCCGTTTGTCCACGTCGTCTGATCAACGGGCGTCTGACGCCTGTCACCGTCAATGAGCGCTGCATCTGGGTACGCTACGGGATCGAAGCGGGTTGTCGCAACTATCGATCCCCCAGCCGTCGCGGCAGCCACGTTTTCCCGGATGGCCAAGACTGTGCCAGTGAGCGGCGTCGCGAACATGTGATTATTGGTCGCAACCAAATACTCACCGATTGCGCTGCCCGCTTTCTTTGGCACAAATTCAATGATCGCGGTACACGAGGCACCAACGGCAAGTGGGCTTGAGCAAGTATTCGAACGAATGGCAAATGGGCCTCTTGTAATCCACCTGAAACCGTTCAATGGCGTCACCGTCGGGTTAGTGATAGTGACCGTGCGCGTGACGGATCCAACATCTCCGGCACCCACGCTGCCAAAGTCAACCGCAGTTCCATTGGTCTGCGAATTTGTCGAATTGCCCGCCTGAACGAACGGCAGCGAAATCACTTCTTTGCCGGCAAAGATTCGCAATACGCCCATCCGGCCAAAGTTGCTGGCGAATGCGGGCACGGTTAATGTGACAGTGTTCCCGCTGATGGACGAGACAATGTTTCCCGAACCGCTTTCGTCATAAACGGTCGCGTTATATGCGCACCCGGCTTGCGTGGTCACCGTGACGGCACGCGACCCGCCAGCCCCGGGGAACGCTAACGAGGGCAAAGTTACGGAATAGGTGCAGCCGGGGACGGGCATATCGCCAAACAATGCATTCGATACGACTGCATTGTTTGGCATGTTGAAATTACAAACAGGGATCGTCGAGTTTGCACAAGGACCATTCTGCCAATAGAGGAACTGCCTTGGTCCTGCAGGTATTGCAGTGAGCGTCGTCGAAACACCGCCAGCAACCAGTTTGCGCAATGGCACCGGAGTGACATTGACGCTTTCAAAATTTTGATTCGGGGTTGTGGAAAATCCTATAACGCCGCCGTTTGCCGGACCGACCGACGCATCAAGTGTGTATCGATCAAAATCGGTGTCGAAGAAAGCCGTTAAAATTACGTTTCCTGATGGCATCGAAAACGTGCAGGTGGCAACTTCACCGGGCAAGAAATAGAAGTTTTGCAACGCAGGGCAAAGGATCGCGTCAACTCCGCCGACGGTGAAGCGCAAAGATTGCACACGAAAGCCCGCGGCTGGCAACATGCGAAGTGACACTGACGTCCCTGCAGGCACCAGGTCTGCGGATGGCAAGAACTCAACTACACCAGCTCGCTCAGGCGGTATGGCCGGGCCATTCGTGAGCGGGCCGTTTACGTAACTTAGTGAGTACCCTGAGCCCGGTTGCGTGAAGGTTACAAAAACGTCCGACGAGTGCGCTGGCATGTTGAAAGAGCAACTTGTTCCCACTGTACCTGCACATGCGGCACCAAGCCATTTTTTTATGGCATAGCCCGGTGCAGGTGTAGCGGTGAACGTGAGCGCTGTGCCCGCCGCGTAACCTGCGGCATTGGGGGCTGGGCTCACTGTTCCCCCTACGGCTGGAATCGCGGTGACACGCAACGCTTGCAGCGTAGAAGGTACCGAAAAATTGGCTACGGCCGCAATGTTAGTCGCGCCTACCGTGAGCGTGCAGGCTGATGCATTCGTGCAGCCGGACACACCGCTCCAGCCGGTGAAGGTGTAGCCAGAGGTGGGGGTGGCGGTGACGGTGACTACGTCGCCTGCGACGAAACTGGATTGTGCTGGCAATATCGACACGCTGCCGCCCGCCAAAGGGCTAGCCTGCGCCGTGACGGACAAACCCGCCGCCCCATTGATCCGCTCCTCAATCAAATTGCCCGCAGCGTCGTAGACATAGTCGATGCGTTGGGTGGGGCTGTAGACCACACTCGTCAGGCGATTCAACGAGTCGTAGGTCACCGACGATGCCTCAACCGGCACTGTCGCGCATCCCAGCGCAACGATCAAAGCAATCCGCATTGAATACAGATCGGCTTCCAAATGGACCGCCCGTAGCTCGATAGGGCAACCAGACATAAGCCAAGCGTAGATTGAAGTTAGAACTCGCCTCATTTCTAGTACCCCAGAACGCTTGCGCAATTTGACAAGTACGCTTTCACCGAATCACGAACATCTAAGATGGCCTTCTTTGTTCGACCATCAATTGCAGCCTTAGTCGCACCAAACGACGCAGTCAAAACATCCAGTTGCGTAGAGAATGCGGTGTAATCGATAGCATCCTTCGCTTCCGAATATGCGCCGAGGGCGTCACTAACTGACCTCGCACGCCATAGCTTTGCTGCTTTCATTTTTAGCGTATTCCAACCGACCGCGACCTGCTCTCCTGCTTTGCTTGTCAAGAAGGGTTTGATATTGTCACGAAAGTTCTGCATGGTTTCACCTGCTGCTTTGACGGTAAAGAGCACATCAACATTTGCGTTGAGACAGGCCGCGCGCGCCTCACCTGACTCCTTAGAAACATCTCCGTTGACAATCTGAATTTCTGTCACTTCATTTACGAACTTCTTTATGTAAGTCCCGGGATTCGTAATCGCCCCAATCTTGGCCCAACCACTTAAGTATTCATCGAGAGCCTTCGCGGAACTCTCCGAAAACATTCCATCGCCGCCTTTATGAAAAATTTGGAACGCGAGCTCTCCGCCTGCCTCAAGGTTTTTATATATATCTTGCGAATACTGCCTCCCATCGCGCAACATGTCGTGGGCTCCGGACTTCCAGTCGGACCACCACTCGGAAACGGAAAAGAGGCCCGTAGGGTCAATACGAGTTAGCGGGTTTGCGGCTGCATAAGCAAATCGGTTGAGACTACCTCCTGATGTCAGGTCGCCACGCGCGCCGTCCAATGAAATGAATCGGTTCGTGTACTGGCTTTGGTAGCGCGCCCGAGCGTAGATGTTCCCGTTTTCATCATCGTACACGCCCAAGCGCCCGACGAACCTAAATGGGTTTGTTGTGACATTCGTCGGACCTGTTGTAGTGCCCCCAAACGGCAATGTCCCGTATGAATCGGTAAGTACGCCACTAGCATCGGTCAGAGCACTGGTATGGCCGATCGGCGTAAAGTGATACGCGTGGTAAGCGCCAACCGCGTCGATCTGCGACAGCAACCCATTCGCGCCGTACACGTAGAACCGCAGAGGCGAGTTGCTGGCATTCGTCTCCGCAAGCAAATTCGGCATCGCACCGTTGGGTTCGATCAAGAAGCGAGTCGCGGCGCCGTTAACTATGCGCTCCAACCGATGCCCTTGCCCGTTGTACCGATAGCTTTCCGTGCGCCCGGGTGAGGTAAGCGTGGTCAGAAGATCGAGGTCGTTGTAAGCGAAATTCGTCGTTGCGCTACTTATGATTTGGCGGATGAGCCGCCCAGCCGCGTCGTGCTCGAAGCTGTCGCCCGAAACACTGTCGGTCAAGGCACGGTTCGCCTCGTCTACCGTCCATCGCTTGATGTGCGGTGTGAGTGTGGGTTGCAGCGGCAATATCTCGACTGCCTGCGTGACGTTGCCAAACGCGTCGAGTGTATGAATATGCGACGAAATTACGGTGCCATTCGACTGCTTGTTGATCAGACTCGTCAGGCGACCCGCCGTGTCGTAAGTGTAATCGGCGTACGTGCCATTGCCGTGCGTCAAACGCGTGATCTGGTCGGCCTTGTTGTAGGCGTATGTTGCAATGCGCGGCGTCCAGTCCAGCACGCTGGTCATACGCTCGGCGATGTCGTAGCCGTAGGTGACCGTACGACTGCCGGGATAGGTGATCGTTTTGCGATTACCGGCCTTATCAAACGTGTAGTTCACCACATTGCCAAATGGATCAGTGAATTGTTTCAGGCGGTTGGCTTCATCGTACACGTAAGTTGTGGTACTCGTCCCGCCACTCATATTGTCGGCCATGCTCAAGAGATTGCCGTTGGCGTCGTAGATGTAGTTAACCTGCGTTGCGTTACTGTAGGTCGTACGCGAGCGGCGGTTCGCCGCGTCGTACGTATGCGTGACGCTCCGACCATCCGGATTCAGCACACCCGTAAGGTTGCTATTCTGGTCGTAGGTGTAGGTCCAAGTGTTCCCGATTGGGTCCTTCTCGGACGACATATTGCCCGCAGCGTCGTACGTGTAGCGAGTCGTTTTACCGCGCGGATCGGTGCGGCTGACCATGCGGTTTGCGTTGTCGTACTCTGCTGAGCTGGTGACGTTGTTGGCGTCGGTCACTGTCGTGAGATTGCCATTGCGGTCGTAGCCATAGCGCGTGATGTTGCCGTTCGCATCCCGCAGAGCGCTTAGTCGGCCATCCGGATCGTACTCGTAACGCTGCGTCAAATCGAGCGCGTTAGTAACGCTCTTGACCCTTCCAACGCGGTCATAGGTGTAAGTGACTGTACGGTTTTCAGGGTCGGTGACAGTGCTGAGTCGGTTGTCGGCGTCGTAGACATAGACTGTCGTGCGACTAAGGGGAAGCGCTTCCGACGTAACACGACCAGCGCCGTCGAAAACGCGAGTGGAAGTGTTGTTGTTTTCATTAGTTACGCTAATGAGCCGTGAGGCGTTGTCGTACCCCAAGGTACGCGTAGTAGTAACGCCCGAGACGACGCGGCTGATGGTTGTCAGGCGGTTGCCAATGTCGTAGGTGTAGTCCGTAATGACACCTCTGCCATCGGTGTGGCGGGTCGTGTTTCCGTTGGCATCGTAGTCGTAGCTGTTGACGATGTTGGTCGCCGGAGCCGGCAATTCTTGCGTGCTGGTTTTAAGATTGCCCGCAAGGTCGTATGTGAATCGATTTACGCCGCCACGAGCATCGGTAATGGTGATGACTCGGCCCAGCGTATCGTAAGCGCGGGTAGTAATCCAGGACAAGTTTCTCGGATCGGTCGTGGTGGTTAGATTGCCATTCGCATCCCGCCCGAGTGAGATCGAGTTGCCCACTGGATTGATAATGTCCGAGAGCTGACCGTTGGTCCAACCCAAAGTGGTGGATGCACCTGCGCTACCAGCTACTGCGTATTGCGCGGCCGCGGTGATGCGATTGGGTCGGCCCGACGTCGTAAAGCCCAAGCCGCTAGTATTGCTAAGCGGACTCGTGACCGTGTTTGGCGTGAACAAATTACTGGTCGGACTAAGTCCCCAGCTCGTGGCGCTCGTTTCAGATTCGGCGTTTTTCACTGACTCGACCAAGCCGTGCGTCAGGTTGAGGCCGATGTCGGTTTGGTAGCCATTTGCAACGCCCAAGGCCGACTTGCGGGCGGTAGCGAGCGCGTTTTTGGCATAACTCGCCGAGTCGCTTATGTCGGCAAACACTGTGGTGCGCGTATTTCCTTTACCGTCGGTGATTGCCGATGCGCGACCCGCGTTGTCAAAGGTGACGGTAAGCGTGTTTGCGTTTTCGGGGCCATCCACCACCGTTGTGAAGCCTGCGGATCCTGCCAGTTGCGTGTAAGTGAAGCAGTACGTAAATACCGTGCTGCCGTTACAGGTGCGGCCACCCGTGGCCCGGCCTACAGCCGTCGTGAGGGACTTCACGCCTTTGTTGCCATAGACCGTAACGTAGGAAACAGTGAGTGCTGGGTTGGTGTTGGGGTCGGTAACCGTCGTTAGATCACCGTTGCCGTTGTACCCGTAAGTGGTGATACCGCCGCGCACGTCGCGGAACGTTGAGATGCGGCCGTTCGTCGTGTCCGTGTATGTGTACTCAACGTAACGGCCCGTGAAATCCGTAACGCGCGAGACTCGCACCTGTGGGTCGTATGTAACGCTGTACGCACGGCCGGACGAGTCAGTAATTTGACTGACCTTGCCGTTGCCGCCGTATGCGTAGGTGATCTGATTGCCGTCCCGGTCGCTTGTGCGCAACAACCGCCCCGTTCCTGATGGCGGATCGAAGGTGTGGCTCAGTTGACCGCGCGTTTGCACGGTGTAGGTTCCATCAACGTTCAACTTGATCGTTGAGAAATTTCCAAGGTCAATGGGATACCAAGTGCCCACAGACAGAAAATACGATTCGCCCGACCCGTCCTCGCGCGCGATGTAGAGCCGCTTATTACCAGAATTCGGCACATAGCCAATTTTCATTTCGATGTTGAACCGCCATGGGCGATTTGCCGGTACGCCACCGTGATCGGTTTCATACTGCCAGTCGTAACTGTTGTAGCTCCGGCTCAGCGCAAATGAAAGGCCTTTGCCTGGCACCGCCAGATCGACGGATTGCATGAACAGGTTTCCATTGAACAGAGATACTCCGCCAACGGTCGGGTTGCCGCGGCTAGCGGCATCGCCCATGCGCTGCGGATGTTCAACTCGCACTTGTTCGGCGCGCAATTCGGTTCCTCCGGGCGCTGTCTTAATACGCGCTGTTTTGATGCCGGGGGCGCGCGGTATGCACGTCCACGCACGACTGACCGAGGTACCGCCGGCAACTTCAGTCACGAGCTCACAGTCATCGACGGCGAAGCCCATGCCTGATGTCAACCCAGTGCCTGTCACCGTGAACTGTGTCGGACGGTCCAGACGCGCGTTGTCTGGGGTGATCCCTGTGATGTTCGTGCTCGAAGAGGAGGTGACGACGAACGTCTTCGTGGTTCCAATTAGCGTTCCACCGTTAGCCACTGTATTGGTTTTTACGGACAAAATTCGCGATCCTGCCGCGCTCAGCGGACACGAGAAAGTCGCCTGCGTTTCGGTCGCGCTTTGGCGTGTGCATCCGGGTGCTTGCCCGGCGATATCCATCACGATGGTCGACGGGAAATTGGCACCGTAGGCAGTGACCGTGGCAGGTGTGTTGATCGGCGCCGTCAGCGGATCAACTGAATCCAACCGAGGCGACAGGTCTACCGTTACAGCGATCGGGTTTCCGGCGACGCCAACCGGGGCAGTTTTGCCCAGCGTGTTGGACGCCTCGATCTTGACGTAAAGGGTGTGCGCTCCGGTGCCTCCAAATACGCTTGCGCAGGTGCGGCCGGCCGCTGCATCGACATCTGCGCCTGTCGTCAGACTGATCTCCCAAGGCTGCGGTTGTTGCGTCGAGCTTGCTAAATAGGTGATGCAGTTGTATGCGGTCGAAGCGGTTGAGTCGCGCGCGACATGAACCTTGCTCGCCAAGAGGAAGCCATCGGAATTTGTCACCTGCACGCTGCCGATCAAGCCGCGGCCGGACTGACTTCCGCTCAACCCGCGAACGATCGGTGGCGCAGCAACACTTGACACTGTGATCTCGCCCGACTTGAACGCGTTGTCGAGGGCGTTGCAATTCAAGCCGTTGGAAGACTTTTGTACAAAGTAGGTGCGGTTCGACGAAAAAGTCAACGTGAGGGGAGGCATCGGCAACAGCGTCTCGTTCGCGTAGTACTGCAGTGGCGGATCAATCGAGGTACAAGTGCCGGCACCGTTCTTCAAGCAAAGGCACATCAGACCGGGGCTCGTGAAACTGCCCACCGTCTTGCTGACGACGAAGCTAACCTCCTGATTGTTAATCGGGTTTGAGCTGTTAGTGCTCTCGGCGCGGACCTGGATGTTCGATCCAACGGACCAGGTTCCAAGGCTCGGCGACGAGACGTACGTGTATGCGAAAGCAGAATTCATCCCCAATAGAAGCAGGACGACCGAAAACGCTATAGACGCTGCCCGACGCGACGTGATCAACAAACTGGACACAACAAACCCCTCTACATTTTCTTTATTTGAACTGAACGGCAGGCTTCGCAGCGGTGGCTGATACGCCGTCAAAGACTAATCTACATGTAAACCCAACGCATTGTTTGAGACCGCCGCGCCTCATCCATTTGTCGGCACTCACGTGCTTCCTGCGGCGGTCCCACCTCAGCTCTCGGGAACGATGACAACATCCAGACGGCCGCTTTGTGGTGTGACGATTCCGATTGATTGCAAAGCAGGGATGGTGCTCGAATCCGGCGGCACTTTCGCCTGCAGATGGATTGCTCCTGTTGCTTTGCCTTGATCGTCAACGAGCGCAACACGACGCGCGGTGATGTTTTCTTTTCGCAGGATGGTATCTACTTGATCCGCGAAATTTGAAGGATTCGTTTGTTTGATGCGCTGTGTGTTTTCGTCACCACGCAGGTAAGGTTCGCCGACGTTGACTGCGCTGTCGTCACCCGGCTGGAGGGTGCGCCACTGCGACCACGCCATCACAAGTGCGGTGAACAGAATTCCGGTCGCTAGTAATCTCACACCAAAGTGAAGTCCGCTTAAAGTCGAACCGACTTTCCGCAAGTGACCTCGAAACGCGCTGGTAGCGCTCGACGCCGGCGTTGTGCCGCTGCGTGCGACATCGCGGGCGCGGGCAGCCTCGGCGACATGAAGTCGTTCTCGGATGATGAGCCAGTTTGCTTCGAGACGCGTGGAGTTGTTTGCGATTTGGGCGTGTGCCTGATGATATTCACGCACCAGTTTTTGCATCAGAATAGCTTCACGTGCCGTGTGCATTGGCATGTCGCTTGAAACGTGGCCACGTAGCGCCTCGAGCCAAAGTAGCGTGTCTTCAATGGAATTATCGATATTAGTCATCGTCGAATATCAGCCGCTAAAGGGCATCCTCCAGGCAGGGTTTAACGTATTTGCGCAAACGATTTCGACATTCCTTGAGATAGGTTCGGGTCGCAGTCGCAGTACGGCCAAGCGCTGCCATGACTTCGCTTTCTCCCCAACCGTCAAGCGCGACGCGTTCCAAGAGCCAATAGCGATCTTCGTGCTCGGCCACAAATTTCTCGAACTGTCCTGTGAGGCACAGACTCAACTCGGGATTGTCTGGAGCGTGGTTCGGTGATCTGTGGAAAAGGGTTTGCCATCCATCATCGTCAAGGGTAACTTCACGAGCCTGCGATTCTTTCTCGTCACGCACGCGCGACTTGAGCTCATTGCGAGCAATCTGCCACGCCCATGCGCGGAATTTCGCAGGTTCGCGCAACTGGTCGATTGCAATCACGATCTTGAAAATCGCGTCATTGGCAAGTTCTTCGGCCGTGGCGTCGGACTGACCGTTGGCGCGATAGAAGTTCTTGAAGTCGCGCCAGAACATATCGGTGACGATGCGCGCACCGCGTTCCGTATCGCCGCGACCGCGTAGAAGCGCAAGCCGTGCCGAGTCCAGCTTGGCGTCGGCGACCGCGTTCGGGTTGGTTGTTGCGCTCTTCTCGCCCATGATTGTGGAGAGAGACGCGAAAATTCCGCGTTTGTGAGGGCTCATAGCGTTTTTTTTGGTATCGATGATCACTTGTCGTGGTGGCCGTACGTCTGGAAGGAAAAATGGCCGTTGTGAGCGATCGAGAAGTGCACAATGGTTCAACTACTATTGTTATCACTGTTTCGAGCTGTGGGGGTCTTGCTCTTCCTGAAAGAAGTCGCCGCGAGCCCCAATAGGAAAGTTCCAATGCAAATTCGCCACATGTTCACCCTCCTTCGTTCTGTACCGATCCGTTTGGTTGCTTTAGCACTTCTACTCTCGGCATTACCAGTGCTCGCGGTGGGCGCGAATGACGCCGTCGCGGTTGCTGAGGCGGCGGTCAAGGAGGTTGCAAAACTATTGGACGACGGGAAGCTTCCCGAGGCAGAGGCAAAGGCGGTGGAAGCTTTGGCAAGAGCAGTGAAAGACCTTGGCGAGAAGCATCCAGCAACAATTGATTTGCTCGATGGCCGCGCGGAGGTGTTTCTGGAACAAGGGCGCCACGAAGAGGCGTTAAAAATTCGCGAACGCGAGATCGAGCTATCCGGTGAGGTCAACGGCCCGCGACATGAAAAGACGCTTGCGGCCATGATTAATCGCGCAACGGCGATGGCTGCTGGCGGGCAGCACCATAAGGCGGTATCAGCGTACATGGAGACGCTCGAATTGATTCGACAAACCTTGGGTGAGCGTCACGTCCAGTTTGCGGATTGCGTTTCCAATTTGGCGTCAGCTCAGTTACGTGCCGGCATGAATGCAGAGGCACTGCGGAACTACGAGCTTGGCTATCACCTTCGCCTAAAAGCATATGGCCCAAGGCACCCCAGCACGTTGATCGGTTTGGCGAACTATGCCCACGGCCTGACAATACTCGGTCGCATGGAGGAGGCTGAGCCGCTCAGTTTGCGAGCGTGGCAGTTGCGCAGCGAGGTACTGGGGAACGATCACTACGACACCGCTGTAGCCCGCAACAACTATGGAGGGGTGCTTGAGCGCCTTGGGCGATCACGTGAGGCCGCAGAGCACTACACGGCAGCGGCGGACGCACTCAGTCGAATACTTGGCCAGACGCATCCAGCCACTCTCAAAATACGCAGTAATGCCGCGATTGCATTACTTCGCCAAGGACGAAGCCGTGACGCGATAAATCTGCTTCGCTCGATCCAGCTCGACTTAGAAAAGACGGTCGGCGCAAAGCACCCACACACAATGGATACTCGCTATCACCTGGCCACTGCCCTGGCGGCTGCGGGCGACTGGCCGGAAGCCCTCTCCGAGTTCGCAGCCGTTCGTGATGGACGTACCGCCCTATCCAAGCGGACGCACCCCGATGTTTTAACGAGCCACTTTGGGGTCGCAGCGTCCTATGCGGCCTTAGGTGACGCCACTGCCGCCCGTCGAGAACTCCGCGAGATGGTGCGGTTGTTGGATGAGGGGCGTCTCGAAAGCAGCGCGTTGGGCGCTGCTCCTGCTCGAAGTTGGCAGCGAACGTTTGCCGGAACGTACGGCAAACTTGTGCAGCTCGAAATTCAAGCGGGTGCTTCGATTGAAGCATTTAATCTGCTGGAGCAAGCGAAGGCTCGCGTGCTGTTGGATCAAATGGGAAATCAACTTGCAGCGAGAAGTGTGAACCTTCCGCCATCAGAGGCGGGACGGCTGACGACGACGACCCAAGCACTGGCTTCGCTCACGGCACAAACAGGGCTTGCCAAACCCGGCGTGGAACGCGAGGCGCTCTCTCTGCAAACCAGCACGGCAGCGAGCGATTTGGCAGCGCTTCGCCAGTCACTGGCCGAAAAGTACCCCACGTTCAAACAGCTCACTTCCATTCAGTTAGCGACCGCAGCGGACGCCTCGTTGCTTCCCGAAGGCACTGCGTTCATCAGCTACATGGTATTGCCGGGTTCTGTGGTGACTGCTGCCGTGCTTGACTCAACTGGCTCTGTGCGGTGGCAAGAGCTCGGAACAATTCCTGGGCTCGACCGCATGGCAGAGGCGCTGCGTCTTCTCACTTCGCAGCCGAAAGCAACTCGGGGACTGTATGTAGACGACGCGGGACTCCCTGTCAGAATCGTGCGCTGGCAGTCGGGAGTGAACAAGCGCTGGCGCGCAGTGACCGACCTTCGTGTTTGTACGGCAGATGAAGTCCTTGCCGACAACTATCGTGTGACAACTCTTTCGCGCGGAAAACATTTGCTTGCGACTGTCACGCAAGAGGCTCCAGAGGCAAACTGTGTTCCACCCGGTGCCGCAACCGTTCACGGAGGCGCGAGCGATATTCGCGAAATCGCCGATACGCTTGCCAGCCGATTGATTCAACCACTGGCTGGAAGTCTTGCGGGCAGTAAGCGTTGGGTGATTTCTCCAGAAGCGGCGCTTTGGGCGATTCCATGGGATCTGCTTCCATGGAAAGGCTCGCCGCTCGCGGCGAGCGTGGACGTCTCCCTGACTCAGAGTCTCTCGGTCTACAAAATCGTGCGTGACCGTCTGGAAAGTCGAAAGCGTGGCACCGATGAGCGGCGAATGCTTCTGGCCTTTGGTGACCCCACCTATGCCGGAGCGCCAATCGCGGCAGGCATTCGCGCGCGGCGAACGATTCTTCGTAGCCCGCTCCGGTCTACATCCGACAGCGCAGACGCAGGCCCTACGCTACGCAGCATGCGCTGGCCACGACTCCCGTATTCACGATTGGAAGTGCAAACAGCGGCCAAGCATTTCCAGTCAGAATCGGTTGATTTATTGTTCGGTGCAGCGGCATCGGAGCGCAAGCTGCGTGAACTGGATGCGTCGGGACAGTTGGCGCGGTATCGGAATATCCTTTTCAGTACCCACGGTTACTTTGATCCCAATGTGCCAGAGTATTCAAGTATTGTCCTGGCAGGCGAGGGAGAGGATACGCAATTCGACGGCCTCGTTTCCATGAATGAATGAATACCCATGCGGCTCGGCAGCGACCTCACGGTGCTATCGGCGTGCAATACGGCGATGGGTAGGACGGTGAATGCGGATGGCCTGGTCGGGCTATCGTACGCGCTCCTAGTCGCGGGCAACGCCAACACTATCGCGACGCTCTGGCCGGTGACGGATCGCGACACGACATATTTTGTTGATCGTCTTTTCGCCAACATCCAGGCGGGAATGCCGCATGGCAAGGCACTCGCAGAAACGAAGCGCGCGTTTATGCGACACCCGATTCAGAAACTTCGCGACCCCCGGTATTGGGGAGCATTTGTGCTGTTTGGTGCGTAGCCCCTCAGAATAATCGACGGCTCAAATTGCCCTCAAATCCCGGTGTAGGAAATGGACGCGTCTGATATTTATTTGAAATCATTTTCACCAGCTCTGAATACGTTCGCGGGTTTGCTGCTAGCGCGGTCACAAGCTCCCATGTGAAGACGCCGAATCGACCGTGGGACTTATCGTTCTTCCAAAACGATACTGCATCTGGATAGCGATACAGTTCTTCTGGAGATGCCTCATCCGGTTGTGATGCGTAAAAGGTAACGAGTGGGCCGCTAACGGGCCGGTGGCTTACTCCGACGAGTCGAGTATTTTTGTTGATCAACCGACGTCCTTGTTTAGCTTGAAGCGGAACTGCGTCAATAGGGACACCCAATTCGGACGGATCGACGCCACGCCATATGGGTTCGCCGGTTCCGTAGGGAATAGTTCTCGCCATATCCCCGGCGTGACAGGTATCAAAAATCGACCAGACACGAACACCTTTTTTCGTGAAGGCGGCGAGTGCATCGCCGATTTCGTCGTCGAGCAGCGCGCCTTCCACTCTGTGGCGCTGCTTGTCCCATGACTTGGTGTCACGGGTCAGGAAGACTTCGTCGAGTCCATCTGGCTCAACCCATCCCCCTTTGGCAACCGGAAGGGACTGCGGCACCTGCGCGCCGTGGCCAGAGAAATAGACCACAACTGTTTCACCCCGCTTACTCAGTCGAGCCTGCTCGCTCAGGACACGAAGAATATTAGCGCGACGCGGCAAGAAATCGACATCAGCGGCATCAGTGATTTGAATGATGTTTTGTTGGCGCATGCCGAGCGATTGCAGAGCTGACGCCAAGAGCGCTACATCATTGGGCGGCCCTTCGAGCGGTTTGATAGGAAGGTGATCAAAGTGACTAACACCGATTAGGATGGCTCGGTGCGCAACTGCGCAAGGTGATATGGCGCTAATGAGAATACCGAAGATCCAGGCGAGCGCGCTTGCCTTTCCATATCGAGGACGTAGCGCTGTCGGAGGTTTCATTGAGAGACCGGTCATAGTTTGATTTGCTCAGTGCCGTTGGATTCTTAGTCCCTCGGAAACGACTGGCGTAGCTCTATCTTAAACAACACCATTAAGCGCCAAAAAGTACAAATGCTCCCCAATACCGGGGGTCGCGAAGTTTCTGAATCGGGTGTCGCATAAATTCGCGCCTCGTGGTTGCCAATGCGGCAGGGTGCGCCATATGATCATATTGATTGAAGCTTGTGAACCCTCATGAAAATGGGAGCTAAGCCTCGATGTGTGACAGATTGCTGCGGCGCAGTGCATCGCGCTGCTACCTCTTGGACCAAAGCGCGGCATCTGCCGCGCTGCATGCCGTCCAGTCGTACCGTTCCTAGGAAGCCTCGAACGCGGTCGTTGGCCCCCAATTTCGGTGTATTTGAACTTGACCTAGAAGGTCACGGACTTCCCGCATGATGTAGCCACGTGGACAGTAGGATAAGGCTATTTATCAATCGACTTTGTAACAATTGATCCACTTTATGGCGCTGTTGTTTTCTTTAGCGATTCGCCTCGCCTGCGACTCGCTATCTGCGACGACACCACGTATCTTAGTTTTGCTTCCATCATTGAGCTCGACATCACAGGTATAAGTGCCTGCATGTGCTGAAGCCGCTCCAAACATAGCAAGCATGGCGATGACTAATAATTGCATTTTCATATTTTCGTTCCTCTGTCCGGATTGAAAGCTGTCAGGCGACTTCGGACGTATTCACCCAACAAAGGCCACGCCCTCGCACAAGTGCGAATGAGTTGTTCCTGCTGTGAGAGAGGTAAGAAAAGTAGCTTTGTGAGGCGTGAAGAATCTATTTTTTCTCTTTGTGCTTCGCGACCATACGAATCACGTCGAACGAAGCAGTACTTGAAGCCGAGATTCTATTGAGTGTCACAGACCGCCTGTAGCCTCGTTTGCGAACCTCATCGAGCATCAACGCGTACCAGAAAATCACGCCTTGATGGGCAAGTCCACCTGCTTCGCTGGGTCGACGGCGGCGTGCTTGAACAGACGCATCGGTGGTAACTGAATCAGACTTAGCGCGTCTTCTGCGTTTCCGGTTAGCCATAGCGACCAATCGGCGGCATCGATCGGCACCACGGTGCGTTTGTCCTGCTTTTCAGGGGGCAAGATAGTGCCCTCCTTGTCTTTCTCGGGCTTGTGCATGAGCTTGAGCAGCGGATGCGCGTCGCAGTTCATGGTGATCATCGTGTAACTGGGCACGACTTCGCCGGTTGCTTTGTCGGTCCAGGTGTTCCATAGGCCGGCCAGCATCCAGGCGACGCCGTCTTGACGGTGGAAGCGCCACCAGGTGTTGAATGTGTTGTTGCCCCAGTACGGTTCGTCCCAGGACGTTGCCGGGATCAGGCAGCGTTGCCCGTTCTTCCAGGCGTCGCGAAAGGTGGCACGGGTGGCCATCGTTTCCGAACGCGCGTTGTTGGTCATCAGCGGTCGGCCCTTGGGGTCTTTTTCGGTTCGGGTGGGGGCGTTCGGACGGATCATTCCCCACTGGCCGAGCATCACGCCCTGGCTTGTGATGAACGGTCCGGTGTCGCGGGGGCCGAGACGGAGTTTGTAGGCCATCGAGGAAGGCGGCGCACCGGTGATGCCGGATTCATGGAAGCGAGTCCATTCCGCCTGAAGGTAGTCTTCTGTTGCGGGTTCATACACATTGCACATGGTTGCTACTCCCTGTAGATGGGCTTACACACCCACTCCTGAGGATAGTAGTCGCACTTCGACTTGTTGCTGCTGCGACGGGCGACGACCTCCTGACCGGCGAGCAACAGCCCCCGATCGTTGATGCGGAGGATCACTGCGCTGTCAATCGGGGGCAGCACCAAGTCTTCGCTTTTGAGCTCCAGCAACTGCGCCGTGAAAACGGTCAGTCGTATCTGCTGATGCCGGATGCGGGCAGCAAACAGCAAACGGCCTATTTTTGGTTGTGTCTGACGAGCCTGCTCCGAGAGCTTCACCCCGTTGCTGTACAGACGATAAACTTTGCATTCCACTGTGTAACTATACAGCTCCTCTGCAAGCGCTGCAATTGGGGTCCCCTCGTTTTCTGTGGTGAACCCTATCTGTGCCGTACCCAGTGCGGCGCAGCACCCACGATTGTCCCGCAGCACTCCTCCTGCATAGCAGTTCTCGATGGGCGAGAACGCATTTTTCAGGAGTTACAAATATGGCAATGAAGGTGGTTGACCTGGAGCAAGGCACGCCGCAGTGGTTAGCCTGGCGAAGAGCAGGTATTGGCGCATCAGAGGCACCGGTCATCATGGGCTTGAGCCCGTGGTGTACGCCCACATTACTGTGGCTGCGCAAGCGGGGGCTCGCGCCAGAGCAAGCCTCAAACCCGCGCATGGCAAGAGGGCATGCTCTTGAGCCAATTGCGCGCAAACGGTACGAGCTGATGCGCAACGAGATCATGACGCCGGCCATTGCGGAGTCAGGCGAGTTTTCGTTTATCCGTGCATCGTTCGATGGTCTCTCGCTGTCGGGTGAACTGGTTCTCGAAATTAAATGTCCGGGTGAACGCGATCACACAACCGCACTGAACGGCACCGTGCCGCAAAAATACATACCGCAAATCATGCAGCAGCTCTACGTAGCTGAGGCGGACGTTTGTGACTATGTCAGCTACGACGGCATCAACGATCCCGTCATTTTGCGTGTCAATCGCGATCAGTCGTACATTGATCGACTGGTGGATGAATTGCAGCGGTTCTGGGATTGTGTTCATTCCGGCGTGCAACCCACGTCGCAGACGTGGACTGTTGCGGCCGATCGGTGGTTGCGTGCGGACAAGGCGCTCATTGCAGCAAAGGCTGCATACGCCGAAGCTACGGACGCGCTCGAAGTGTTGATGCCACCGGGAGTCTCCTGGATGGCTGATAACGGGGTCATGGCGGAATACAAACCAAGGGCTGGCACATGCGACTACGACCGGTTGCTCGCAGCCCACCAGGTGCCTTTGACCGCGAAGGATGCGTATCGCAAGAAGAGTTCTCGCGTCTTCGACGTCATGCCGATTCCCTATAGCGCCGCGATCACCAAAGCTACGTTGCAATGAGCTGACATCGCCTCGCACACCCGCGTGAGGCTGACGTGTTGTCTCTTGATCGCGGTCAACACAAACCAACCCCCTCATTCGCTTCGCGTTTGAGGGGCTTTTTTATACCTGTCCGTGTCGCGCGCACCTACAAAGCAAGCATCTTCGATGGGCGAAGAGACTTTTTCACAGGAGCACCACATGGCAATCACAATGACAATTTTTCAGCATCACGCCAACGGCGTTCAGAAAGTATGGATCCGCACGGCCAACGCTTACGGCATGGCCACGCTACAACGTCCCCGCGTGACACGGACAGGCGTCGCATCATCCGCGTCCCTGTCGAAACTGACCGAACTACGTCACAAAGAAGGATTTAACCTGACGCTCGGCATCACGGGAATTCGCTGCGCCACGGCCGAATCGGAAAAGCAGGCCATTAGCGACACAACGATTCTGCTACGCACGATGTATGCAGGTGGCCTGTATTTTGGCAACGCCGACAACCTCAAACGCTTTGGGATCGACGCGTACTGGGAATCACTGCTGGACCGCGTCTGCGATTGGCCCGGTGCTCGCGGCACAGTGGCCGACCTGCGAGAGGAGTACCTGCTTGCGTTCGAGCCAGCACCGTCTCATCAAGCAAGGTCATCGTTCGTCATGCCGAACGCCTTGCGCGTTGCCGCCGGGTCTGTGTGGGCCTTCTAGCCGACACATCCAACCTCAAAACGCTTCGCGTTCTGAGGTTTTTTCATACCCGCGACTGTCCACCGCACCTCCTCGGCATAGGCATGTCTTTCGATGGGCGAAAGGCGTTCTACTTCAGGAGCACTTAATGGACACAACAAACACGACGGTCGTAACGCGAACCATACGTGAAGTTTTTGCAATGCCGAGCGACGCCCAGGTCGAAATCCGACCCCAGGCACACCCCTTGGTCCCGCGCAATAACCCTCATTTCACTTTTGCCAAGGAATCTCTGCGCAAGTTGTTGATGTGGGTTGCTGGTGCATTGGCCGAACCGGGTCTCTGGGTATCGGGTCCTACGGGCGCTGGAAAATCATCGTTGATCGAACAGTTCTCCAGTCGACTCAATATTCCGGTTTTTCGGGTTCCGTGTACTGGCAGAACAACGCTCGACGACCTGCTCGGCGGAATGCAAATTTCGCAGGCAGGTGGTATGCACTGGGTCGATGGCCCCATCATCGCAGCTATGCGCATCGGTGGCGTGCTTTTGCTCGACGAATGGGATCTCGTATCACCGTCGGAAAGCACCGGTCTCAACACGATACTCGACGGCGCACCCGTGCTTATCAAAAGCACCGGGGAGTATGTTGTCGCGCATCCGGATTTTCGGGTCGCTGCAACAGGTAACACGTTTGGCTGGAGCGACGCTTCGCACGCGGGTTATCGAGCGGTGCAAAAGCAAAATCTGGCGTCGCTGGATCGCTTTGCTTCACTCTCGGTCACCTACCTTGACGAAGCCACTGAAATCGCTGTCCTTACCAAGACGGTGCCTGATGTCGCGCCGATTGCCGAGCAACTGGTGCAGATCGCGAACAAAGTGCGCGGTGACTTCATCTCAGGTGTCGGAACTGAAAAACTGAGCAACGTCATCTCAACGCGTGGTCTCATACGTTGGGCACGAGCGACCGTTGCGTTTTCTGCTGTGGCCGCACTCGACACGTCGTTCGTGGCAGCTATTGAGGGTCTGCGCTTTGCGCTCCTCGATAAATGGCCGAAACACGAGGCGGAGGCAGTGCTTACCGCCTACGAAGCGATCACCGGCACGAAAGTGCGACGGTAGTCGACTATCGCTCGGAGAATCACTTCACCGAGACCCTCCCCATCCCCCAACCCCGCAACGCATCGCGTTCCGGGGTTTTACTTGCCCGGCTTTCTCTGCCTGGCGTTGGACGTTCCCGTCGACCACCAGCGCGTGTCAAGCGCACCTGCTTTTGCATAGAACACCTTTCGATGGGCGAAAGAAGGTTCTCTTCAACAGGAGTAATCATGAAAATCAAAGATGGCGACACGGTCGAACTGCGAGTGGCTGTGCCTCTCAAAGACTACTTTTACTGCGCCTGGCTGGATCGCGGGCAGTACCACTCTGCTGACATTTTGCCAGGCACGCGTGGCACGGTGATCCGTTCTCATACACCGTGTGTGACGACCCGAGCCGGCGAGCCGTACTTTGCCAACATTGATGTCGATGTTGGCGCAGGACAAATCGTGCGGATACGACCCCTGCATTCGCAAATCAAAGTCATCAGCCCTGAAACAAAGCGGGATCGAGGGCCGCGCAAATGATCGAGCTGTATATCAACGAACAAATCGGTTCGGGTAACGCCCCCAAGATGTGGATTCGCTCGCACTCGGCGCGGGCCTGGGGTTCGATGTCAAAGCCAGGGCTGCCCGATGGGAAGCTGTCTGGGCCTGCGGTGTTGAGGCGTACCGCTGACAAAAAAGTACAAGACGGTGGCTACAAGTTGATGATGGGAATGCCGGGGTTTCTGTGTGATCCTGATATCGAGTTGATCGTCACAATCGGGGTCGGTGTGATGCTGCGAAGTGCCTATCAAGGGGCTCGTTTCACGCCATTCCCGGAGATCGACAACCGACGGTGCCTGGATACCCTGGCAACGGTTGCGCATGCAATCGCCCATCAGGCGGAGCTCACGCGCGGATCGCGCATGCGCCTCAC
>JACMOJ010000066.1 GCA_014378085.1 Burkholderiales bacterium
ACAACTCCTCGGACGGGACTTCAACCCGCTAGTGTAGTCCTCCTCGCTAAAGAAACATGGCTCGCGGTTGTGCCCGCGCTGCACGATGTGGAGCGGGGCACCATTTAGCTGGATGCGGGGGCGGCGGGGCATGATGCAAGATTACCAAAAAATAAATGACAATGACCCCTTTAATTGTGTTGGCGTAACTACTGCAGCCACAGTGCAACTGAGCGTGCCTTTGATTACCGCCATCGGCGGCATCCTGTTGCTGGGCGAAACACTCACGCTGCGGCTCGCCATCGCGGCCATCGCAATTCTCGACGGCATCGCTCTGGTGGCACTGAATAAGCCGAGCCGATCGCGCCTGTCAGGCCGTCGTAAGCGCGCATGAATGGATTAGACTTCCCTTTTACTTTATCCGGAACCGCCGACCATGATGCGTTTCAGCCGTGTTGTTATTTCTGTAATGCTGTGCGCATTCGTCTTGATAGCGCGGGCAGAGGCGCCGTTTTCGTTTGCCGCCACCCCGGGCAAATTGCCCAAGAATGTGGTGCCCATCGACTACACTGTGCACGTGGTGCCGGATCTGGAAAAGCTGACGTTGAGTGGCAAGGAGACCATCAATATCGAGGTGCTGAAAACCACCTCGAAAATCATGCTGAACGTGCTCAACATCGAGATCGATTCGGCAGCACTCGCCGGCAAAGATATCGCACCGCAAACCCTCACGCCGATAATCGACAAGGACCAGCAAACACTCAGCTTTGCGCTCGCCAAACCCCTTAAGCCCGGCCTCTATGCCTTGACGATCGCCTATCGCGGCGTGATCAATCGCGGGCCGGTGGGTTTGTACTACGACAAATACCCTTCACCCTCCGGCGAAAAAGTATTGCTCGGCACGCAGATGGAAGCGACCGACGCGCGCCGCATGTTGCCGAGCTGGGATGAGCCAGTGTTCCGTGCGCGCTTTACGCTATCGGTCGATTTACCCGCCAATTTCAAAGCTTATTCCAACACGCCGATCAGCAAACAGGAAAAGCTTGCCAATGGATTGCAGCGCACCACCTTCGGCACCACGCCGAAAATGGCCAGCTATTTGATCGTGCTGGTCGCCGGGGAAATGGAACGTCTGGTAGGCATGCAGGACGGCGTCGAGATCGGCGTCGTCACCACTGAAGGCAAACTTGGCGCGGCTGCCTACGCACTCAGCACCACGCAGCAATTGCTGCCCTTTTTCAACGACTACTTCGGCGTTCCCTATCCCCTGCCGAAGCTCGACCAGATCGCCACGCCCGGCGGCTTCGGCGGCGCGATGGAAAACTGGGGCGGCATTATCTACAACGAAGCCAATCTGCTCTACGACGCCAAGGTCAATCCCGATTCCACCAAGCAGCGCGTCTATTCAATCATTGCGCATGAAACCGCGCACCAATGGTTTGGCGATCTGGTCACCATGGCCTGGTGGGACAACCTCTGGCTGAACGAAGGCTTCGCCTCGTGGATGGCCGCGAAAGCCACCGACAAGTTCAACCCTGATTGGCGCATTTGGCTGGGCACGAACGGCGATCGTGAGCAGGCAATGAGCCTCGACGCCCGCAACACCACGCACCCGATCCAGCAGCCGGTGGCAAATGAAAGCCAGGCCACCGATGCCTTCGACGTCATCACCTACCAGAAGGGCCAATCGTTTTTGCGCATGCTCGAGACCTACCTCGGCGAAGACGCGTTCCGCAGCGGCATTCGCGCCTACATGAAGAAACACCAGTATTCCAGCACCACCACCGCCGATTTATGGGCGGCATTGGCAAAGTCCTCGGGCAAACCGGTGGCGCGCATTGCGTCCGACTGGACGACGCAACCCGGATTTCCGGTGGTGAAAGTCGATGCAAGCTGCGAAATGCGCGTCGCTGGCAATGTGCGCAAAATCACCTTGAGCCAGGAGCAGTTCAAGCTCGGCGACGACACACCCGGTAAGCGCTTGTGGAATATTCCGGTGCAAATAGGTACAGCCGCGACCGCTGCAAACGCGAAGCCCGATTACGTATTGCTCAACACGCGCAGCACCACCATCACCCGCCCTGGCTGTCTGGACGCACTGGTGATCGACCCGGAAAGCGTCGGCTACTATCGCGTGCAATATGCGCCCGCCTTGTTTGATGTACTGGCCGCACAGCTGCCGAAGTTAAGCGACAGCGCCCGCCTCAAGCTGCTGTCCGATACTTGGGCGATGGTCAACGGCAACCGCCTGCCGGTGTCGCGTTTCCTCGCGCTGACCGACAAGCTCGGTGACGAACCGCGCCTGGCCATCTGGGAACAAATGCTCAATAATTTGCGCGTGCTCGATCAACTCAGCATCGGCAAACCAGAGCGCGCATCGCTGCGCCGCTATGCCACCAACTTGCTACAGCCGAAATTCAAACAGCTCGGCTGGGATGATCGCGCTGGTGACTCCGTGGAGATTCGTCAAATGCGCGCCGCGATCTTGCGAACGCTGGGCGATTTCGGCGACGCCGCCGTGATTGCCGAGGCGCGCACACGTTTCCAGCGTTTCCTCACTGATCCGGCTAGTCTGCCACCGGCGCTGGCAGATGTGGTGATGCATCTCGCTGGCCGCTATGCCGATCAAGCGACTTACGACGCCTTGAACGGTCTTGCCGCCAAAGCGCTCAACAGCGAAGAAAAATTCCGTTATTACTTTGCGATGAGCAACGCGCTCGACGCCAAGTTGGCCGAGCAAACCATCGCGCTGTCGCTGTCGACCGCGCTGCCGCCGCTGGTGACCAATCGGGTGCTTGCCGCCGTCGCCGCAAATGAACACGTGGCGCTGGCATGGGGCTTCGCCAAGCAAAACGGCGTTGCGCTGCAAGCCGCCATCGACGGCTTTGAGCGCAATCGCTATTTCCCCAACATCGTTGCCTCATCAAACGACGCAGCCTTGGCCGATGATCTGGAAACCTACGTCAAAGCCAATCTGCCGCCGGACGCGATCACTGAAGCGCAACGCACTGGTGAGGCGATTCGTCTCCGCGCGAAGTTACAGGCGCGCTTGCTGCCACAGTTGGCGAGTGCGCTGAAGTAAGCTCGCGGCGTGGCAGGTTTAAAAAGCGGACTTCTGAAAATCCAGTCACCCCGGTGCAGGCCGGGATCCAGTCCCTTCAAGTATTTGAGTGTACGAAGGGCTGGATTTCGGGCTGTTGATGGAGCCCCCATTCGGGGCGCCGGAGTGACGAAATTTTAAGGTTGCAGGAATTTTTAAAACGTTAAGCCCTAGCATTGGTAATGTGTTTGGAGCAAAAATGCTTCAAACAGCGCGCCAGATGGCGTCCTACGTTGTTCGAAATGGCGTTTAAATTTCGTGCTCGCAGGTGGTTATCAGTATTGAAAACACGCGCTAATTCCTACTCCCGCGCAGCCCGCTGGACTTCGTCGGCTAACATGCTCGCATGAACTTTCTCTACCCCATCGCCCGCAGCGCGCGC
>JACMOJ010000007.1 GCA_014378085.1 Burkholderiales bacterium
CGATCATGCTGTCATAACCCTGCGGCAGGGCTTCAATAAAGCCCGCACAATGCGCGGCTCGTGCCGCCGCAATAATTTGTTCACGCGTCGTGTCGGGCTCACGTCCGTAGGCAATGTTGGCAGCGATGGTGTCATTGAATAACACCACATCCTGGCTTACCAGTGCCATCTGCCGACGCAGGTCGTGTAATTTCAGCTCGGGTAGCGCAACGCCATCAAGTGTGATGCGGCCGCTGTTGGGGCTGTAAAAGCGCGACACCAAATTGACCAAGCTAGATTTGCCGCCGCCCGAAGGGCCGACCAGCGCAATCGTTTCACCGTGTTCGATGGTGAGATTAACGTGGTCGAGCGCGGGCTGGGGCTTGTTGGCATAAAACAAAGAGACATCTTCAAACTGCAGTCGGCCCTGTGCGCGCTCCAGTGTCTTGGTACCAAGATCGATTTCCGGCGCCGCATCAATCAGCGCAAATACACTTTCGGCCGACGCCAATCCGCGCTGGATCTGTTCGTTCACGCTCGATAGCGCTTTGATTGGTGTCATCAGCGTTCCGGCTGCCGTGATGAAGCCGATAAATTCACCCACCGCCATGCCGGTACCGAGCGACTTGCTTGCGGCCAGATAAACAATAAACGCAATCGCCGCAGAAACAACCAGATGCGTCAGTGGTGTCGCGGCCGCGGCCGCCGCGCACTGTTTCATATTAAGTTGACGAATGCGGTTTGCCGCTGCGTCAAAACGTTTGCGCTCATACGTCTCGCCACTAAAAATCTTAATGACTTTCAAGCCGCGAATCGCTTCTTCGAGGACATCAGTAATGGCGGCGTGGGCAAATTGGCCTTGCCGATTGATTTCCCTTAAGCGTTTACCAAATGCACGAATCACCAGCGCCATGATTGGCACCGTCACGAACATGATGAGCGTGAGTTTCCAATTCAAATAGAACAAGGTGATTAGCAACATGGTCAGCGTTGCGAACCCACGCACCACCGAATTCAGCGCGGTGGTGGCGGCCGCTTGCAGGCCGATCACGTCATTGGTCACCTTTGACATTAAGGTGCCGGTCGATAACGCGTCGAAGCCATCCATCGGTAAGCGCACAATTTTCTCAAACATGCGGTTGCGCAAATCGAGCATCATCTTGTTGCCGACCCACTGCATGCCGTAGCCAGCGATGAAGTGTGAGAGCCCGCTCAGGAAAAAGATAATGACGATGCCGAGCGCCGCGTAGGCGGCGTAGCGTTCATTGCCTTCCACAAACAGTTCATTGATGATCTTGGTAAGATACAGCGCAACCGATCCTTCGACCAGGCCACCAATGAGCATTGCCAACACCGCGCCGGCAAATGCCCATTTGTATGGCAGCACGTAGCCCAGCAGCCGACGATACAACGCGGCAGAAGATGGATGGGTAGCGGGCGGGGTTTGGTTCATCTGGCTATTTTACGTGCCAGCGTGTGCGTCAGACGCTCGGCCTGTCGTTCCGTTTGTGCCTAACAATTCACGATAGAGCGCGATGTAACTCGCCGCCATCGCGCGCGGTGTGAGTGGTGCCACTTTCGCAGCGGCGTTTTTGCCCATCTGGTTGTCGGACAATGCAGAAACAAGTGACGCCTCAATGGCGTCGGCGATCGCCGGCGTATCGAGGGCGTCGACGACAAAGCCTTCTATACCGTTTGTGATCAGCTCTGCCGCTCCTGAGCCGGTGCTGGTCACGACGGGCAGCCCACACGCCATCGCTTCCAGGCAGGCATTGGGCAGCGGGTCGTAGAGTGTGGGCAGCACAAATACATCCGCGGCCGCGTAAAACGGCTTCACATCGGAGACGCCGCCAACAAAAGAGACGCGGTCAGATAGCCCGAGTTGATCGGCAAACGATTGAAAGCGCGCTAGGTGTTTGTCGTGGCCAACCACAATGCCGTGCACATTTTCACGTGTCAATCGCGCATGCCCGGATTGCTCCGCCAAGCTCGTCAGAAATCCGATCAAGCCCTTACGCTCAAAACCGGAACCGACAAACAGCGCGACCGGTGCCGTTTCGGGGATTCTCAGTGCTTTGCGCGTCTGCGCTCGATGCAGCCGACGTAACCCGGGGTGAAAGATGGCGGCGTCGACAGCCGAGAGAATGACGCGCAACTTCGCAGGATCGATCTGGAAGCGTCGCGAGATGTCGGCTTTCACCATTTGCGAATTGCAGATGACGGCCCGTAACTTCGGTGACTCAAACACCGCCCGTTCTGCGGCCAACAAATAACGGTGATGCGGGTTGAGGCGAACGCCAAGCTGTTTGAAACCACTCGTGACGCGACAACGATGCTCAAGCCAAGTGGCGTGCACACCATCGCCGGCACGAAACACGTCACAGCCGACGATGCGTTCGTGTGATTGCACCAGATCGTAGTGTGTGTGGGCCACATGTGCCTGCACTGCAGCGGCAAAGCTCTTGTCGCGGCCGGTTGAGGTCATGTAACGTGGATTGAGGATCACATGATCAATGGTCGGGCGAGCTGCACCGTCAGAACTCGCATCAAGCCACGACCTTGTCAGCACCGTCATCGAGACGCCTTCCTCGGCGAGAGCGGCCACGGCGGTTTGTACAAATCGTTCAGCGCCACCGAATGGGTTGTATTTGGCGCGGACCAGCGCGATCCGGAGCCGCCGGTCGGCCCCCGCGTTTGACGGTAGTTCAGCCGGCGAGGAGTTCATTGACTGCGTCGTGTACCTGTTTCACCGGCAGTGTTACTAGACAATCACTCACCTTGGAGCCACCGCAACCATCATTGCCGCAAGGGCGGCACGAATGCTCCGGGCGGGTTGATGAAACGACGCGAAACTTCACGCCCCACGGTCCCCAATGTTTTTCACCGGACGGGCCAAACATGGCGATGGTCGGGGTCTGCATCGCCGCGGCAATATGCATTGGCGCGGAATCCACCCCGACGAAAGCGCGTGCCCGTGCGGTTAAGGCCGCCAATTCTTTGAGAGACAACGCGCCGGTTAAATCGACCACCGGTGCCTTCAAATGTGTTTTGATGGCCGCGACCATTTCGCGCTCGTCCGCAGTTGGTGCAGCGGTCAGCACCACACGGTCGCCCTGTCGGCCTAATTGCAAAATTAATTCCGCAAACTTTTCTGGCGGCCAAGTTTTGAAAAACCAACGCGACGTAGGATGCATGTGGATAAAACGTTTGCGTTCAACACCGTGCGTTGCCATCAGTGCGTCCACGCGTGCCTCAGCCGCCGCACCCGGCACCAACACCAAGCGCTTTTCTTCTTCAGTCGGGTGAATGCCCAGACGGCGAAGGGCATCGAGATTCTGCTCAACCGTGTGACGGAAGGTGGTGCGCGGCAGCGGGAAGGTGTGCGTGAAACTGGCGCGCCACCATCCCGAGTTGCGGCCTTCACTCATCCCGGTCGCGCGTGGTGCCACCGATATCTTTGGGCTGAGAAGTCGTGTCAACCATGCGCCCCTTGGGTGCTCGGTCAAATGAAACACAATGTCGTAACGTCGCCGGCGAAGCGCGGCAACGAGTTTCCACTCCGCCGCGACCTGCCCGGCGATGCCGAGCCGTTTCCATTCGCGGTCGATGCTATGCACCATCGATACCGACGGGTGCTCCGTCAACATCTCGCGGGTATCGGAATACACCAGCGCGTCAATTTCGGCGTGAGGCAGTCGGTTTTTTAAGGTCTTAAAGACGGGCGATGACAGCAACACGTCGCCTTGGTGACGTAGTTTAACGACCAAGATGCGATGCACGGATTGCGGGTTGAAGGCGAGCTCAAGCATCTTGCGACGATAGCAGAAATTGCAACGGCTGCGACATTTTGGTACGCACACGACCTATCCGCCGCGCAATAATACGGTTTTTGAATTTTGCCTTGGGGCCGTCATGACGTTATCTCCTCTTAAATGCGTAGCGATTGCCGTCGCTACATTCATTTGTCTGATTGCTCAGGCCGCGATGGCACAAGCGGGTTATTTCCGGCAACCCGCCATTCAGGGGGAGACCGTCATTTTTGTCGCTGAAGGGGATTTGTGGCGGGTGCCCGTGACAGGTGGTGCGGCGCAACGACTGACCACCAACGCTGCGGAAGAATCGCTTCCGCGCATTTCCGCCGACGGCAAATTGGTCGCCTTCACTGCCCGATACGAGGGGCCGGCGGAGGTTTATGTGATGCCCACTTCCGGCGGCTTGCCGACACGTTTGACCTACGAGGGGGACAACGCCCGGGTGCAAGGTTTTACGCCGGACGGCAAGGTGCTCTACACGACCGCGCGCTGGTCTGGCAAGCCTGAATTACGTATGTATGCGGTGGATGTCGCCACCCGTGCGGTGACACCAGTACCGTTGGCGCAAGCGGCAGAAGGTTGTTACGCGAAGACCGATTTTATCTTTGCGCGCTTGCCAGCGGGTTCTGACAACGTAAAAAATTATCGCGGTGGATTGGTGCAAAACCTGTGGCGTTTTGACGGCAAGAACGAAGCTACCCCGCTGACAGCTGACTATGCAGGTGCCAGTCGGCAGCCGATGTGTGGTCGAGACCGTATTTACTTTTTGTCCGATCGCGACGAGACCATGAATATCTGGTCGATGGCCGCCACTGGTGGCGATCCGAAGCAACATACCAAACACCGCGATTTCGATATTCGCGGCGCAAGTATTTCGCCTGATGGCAAACGCATTGTTTACCAGCGTGGTGCCGACCTTTTTATTTTTGACACATCGACGGGTAAGGATTCCGTCTTGTCGATCACCTTGCAGTCCGATTTTGAACATACCCGTGCACGCTGGGTGAAGACGCCGTGGGATTTTGTCACTGCACTTGAGCCATCACCCACCGGTGATCGCGTCGCCATCACCGCACGTGGCGAAGTTTTTGTCATGCCGGTCGGCAACGGTCGTCGTGTTGAGTTGTTGCGTAACGCCAATATCCATGCGCGTGATGGCGTGTTTTCACATGACGGCAAGTCGATTTACGCGTTTTCTGACAAGTCTGGTGAATTTGAGCTAACGCGTTATCCGGCGAATGGCGTCGGGGGCGCGACGATGCTGACCAAAGACGCGAAGGCGTTGCGGCGTGGCATCCATCCATCACCCGACGGCAAATGGGTGGTGCACGATGACAAAACACGCAACTTGTATTTGACTGAAACGGCTACCACTACGACCCGCCAAATTGATCGCAATCAGTTTAGTGAGTACAACACCGTCACGTGGTCTCCCGACAGCCGCCACATTACCTTTAGCAAGCCAGCGGCCAACCAGTTTGATCAACTTCACGTGCTCGAAATTGCAAGCGGCAAACTGACACCATTGACCTCGGAGCGTTATGACGCGCGTGATGCGGC
>JACMOJ010000067.1 GCA_014378085.1 Burkholderiales bacterium
AGATCGCGACTGGAAAATAACCATCAATGGAAAATACATTGATGTGCGTGTCATGCAAACCTTCATCATGCCGCCCGGAGATGCGACGGCAGCGACTTTCAACGCATCTCTGCCCACAGGTGTTCGCCTGCTGCGTTTAAATGTCCACACCAGCGGTAGCATCTGGCAAGGCAAGGTTGTCGATTCGGAAAAATACGAGCAACTCACGGCCTTCGATCTTCGTCAACTTTCTCGCCGTGGCATTCTGATCGTACAAAACGATGAAGGTGTTATTTCAACCGATGCCATCATCAATATTGCCGCGTCTGAAGCGGTGACAGTCGAGTACACGTATCGCACAACGACAGAAGATGCGAAGGTATCGCAAGACTTGTTCGTTGTGCTGGCCAACGAGAATATTGGGACCATCCAACTGGCGGGGAGCCGCGCCCCCGACGCAACAGTTTGGGTGGAATGGGTTGGCAACAATCCCAGCCACCTGACCCACGCACCTGACGGCGCATTTCTCGAAACCGCCGATTCGAAAATCACCGGGCTTTCGTGGATAGCCAGCCAACATGGCGTCAATGTCCGCTTTCATCTTGCGTGGTCAATGTAATCCACAAAGAACCTCGGAGCCGGACGCCCGCACTCACTGCTTACTCCTCCTCTGCAAAGTGCAGGCGCCCTCTGGGCCAACCCAACATTGCTACACGGCCCAAACCGGCTGTTGCGACATTGAACGCCGCCACGCCCTTGCACCAGGCAGGCCGCGATACAAGCCAAGGGTGTGCCGCATGATGCTATGTCGCGGCACGCCCAGCATTGATTGTTGCGTTGCATATATCGCGAGTTTTGCCTCAACCGCTTCCCGGGTCAAAGATTTCGTATCGTCGCCAAAGAAATCGCGGTCAAAGGTCGATAGCAAATAGGGGTTGTGGTATGCCTCGCGCCCGATCATCACACCGTCTACATGTGCGAGATGCTGCTGCACTTCTGCCGTTGTGCGCACGCCGCCATTTAGTACGATCGTGAGATCAGGGAAATCGCGCTTTAACTGATAAACGAATTCGTACTTGAGCGGCGGCACTTCCCGGTTTTGCTTGGGGCTCAATCCCTTCAGAATCGCGTTACGGGCATGAACGATAAAGACCTTGCAACCGGCGTCGGCGACAGTGCCGACAAAATCACGAACGAAATCGTAGCTTTCGAATTTGTCGATACCAATGCGATGCTTGACCGTCACGGGAATCATCACCTTGTCGACCATCGCCTTTACGCAATCTGCCACCAATTTCGGTTCCGCCATCAGGCACGCACCAAAGCTGCCGCGCTGCACGCGCTCGGATGGGCAGCCACAATTCAAATTGATCTCATCAAAGCCCCAAAGCGCGCCCAGCCTTGCACACGCTGCCAGATCAGCAGGTTCACTGCCGCCTAATTGAAGCGCAACCGGATGCTCAGCCTGATTGAAGTCGAGGTGACGCGGTTGATCACCATGCAGTAACGCGCCAGTGGTGACCATTTCAGTGTAAAGCCGCGTGTGTTTCGTCAGCAACCGATGGAAAGTGCGGCAGTGCCGGTCCGTCCAGTCCATCATCGGTGCGACACAAATGCGGAACGGATTGTGATTGCTGGAGGGCTGTTCGGACATACCGTCATTTTATCAGCCCGCACTTCGGGCAAAATAGCGCAATGCCCCACGCTGTACCCTCCGCAGAACTAATCCACGCTGTTGAACTATTGCGTAATGGCGATCTCGTCGCCTTGCCGACTGAAACCGTCTACGGCCTTGGCGCGGACGCCGCCAGTGAAACTGCGGTCGCGAAAATATTCGCGGCCAAAGGGCGCCCCGCTGACCATCCGCTGATCGTGCACGTGGCGAAGAACGTGAAACTGGAAACTTGGGCGATTGAGATTCCTAAGATCGCCAAGAAGCTCACTGAAGCATTCTGGCCAGGCCCACTCACATTGATCCTGAGAAAATCCACGCGTATTCCCAAAGCCGTGACTGGTGGACAGGAAACAGTCGGCCTGCGTTGCCCGGCTCACCCGCTCGCGCAACAGTTGCTGATGGAGTTTGCCAAGGTCGGCAGTGGCATCATCGCCGCGCCGTCGGCCAACAAGTTTGGCCATATTTCACCCACCACCGCGGAGCACGTTTTCGCCGAGTTTGGCGACGGCTTGTTAATACTGGATGGCGGCCCATGTGAAGTTGGCATTGAATCTACCATTCTTGACCTCTCCCGAATGCGGTCGCTCAAACATCCGGTGCTGCTACGGCCGGGCGCCATCACGGCCGAAATGATCGCGCATGTCATCGGCGAAACGCCATTGCATGCCGACGATGTGCCGACATCGCGGTCACGACCTGCGTCTGCTGACAAGCCACGTGTTTCAGGCAGTCTCGCCGCACACTATGCGCCAAAGACGCCGCTGCGATTGTTGAAAGCAAAGCAAATTCAAGACGAAGCCAATCTACAACTTGCGGCTGGCGAACGCGTCGCGGTACTCGCTTTTTCACAACCCCACGGCGCGGCACCTTCGCCACCGGGCGTCGGTGTAAAGAAGGTGCGGCCTCTGGTGTGGATCACCGCAGAGCGCGACCCTGCCGCGTATGCGCGTGACATATACGCCCACCTGCGCACCCTCGATGCGGCGCAGACAACGGTCATTCTGGTGGAAGCGCCACCAATGACTCCGGCGTGGGAAGCGGTCAATGATCGGCTTGGGCGTGCGGCGGTGGGGTCGGGCAGGAAGACTTCCACCTGAGGGGCACAACGGTCAGCCCGGAAGCATCTGGAAGTGGAATTTAGCGATTGAGCTGACTGAGCCATTGATCGCCCG
>JACMOJ010000068.1 GCA_014378085.1 Burkholderiales bacterium
CGCGGCAACCACGATGCGAAAGCTGGTGACCCACCGATTGCGTGGCGGATGGATTGTATCGACGAGGGCGCAGTTGTTGGCCCCTTTTGTCTGGCGCACCATCCCGAGCCGGATGCACGCGGTTATGTGCTGGCCGGTCACATCCATCCGGCGATTCGGCTGCAGGGGCGGGCGAATGACGCCTTGCGGTTGCCGTGTTTTTGGTTCGGCCAGGCGGTTGCGGTGTTGCCAGCATTTGGCGAATTTACCGGGACTTATACCGTCAAGCCGCGAGCGGGCGACCGCGTGTATGTCGCGGCTGATGGGCAGGTGGTGGAAGTCGGGCAATGACGAAACACGGTTTCCCCATTTCGCACGCGGGGATAAAGTCGTTGCATCATGGGTAACCACCAAGACCGCATGCACAAGCTGGTCGCGGGGTTAATCCATTTAAACGGAGACCGTGTTGTTACGCTCGGTTAAATTTTGGCTTGTTGTGATCGTCGTTGCGATCGGCGTTGCGCACGGTGCACAACAGCGCGAGCAAGAAACGCGGTTGCTAGGCGCCAGCGCAACTTTGAAAACTCTAGTATTGAAGGGCGGTTTAGAACAAAAGGCCGTGGAGACGCCCGCCAATAGGGGAGTTGTATAGTTTTTTAAATGCCGACCCGGCTATGCAGCCTTTGCTGGGTGTTGCAACGTCTCGCAACGCACCGGGAAGTTGCCAGATACACGATCGGCAAAGTAGTGCCGCAAGGTCGTGGAGATGGTGCGGAACGCAAGTTCGTCCCACGGGATTTCTTGTTCAGTGAAAAGCGCAACTTCTAGGCTCTCGGTTCCGGCCGCAAAGTTTAGGTCGGCTAAGGTGGCGCGATAGATCATATAGACCTGTGAGATATCGGGGAGTGACAGCACCGTGTAGAGGCCCTCAATACGAATTCGTGCGCTCGCTTCCTCTAGCGTTTCGCGACTGGCACCGTCTTCAAGGGTCTCGTTTTCCTCCATGAAGCCAGCAGGCAAAGTCCATTTCCCGTAACGTGGCTCGATGGCGCGTTTACACAAGAGCACGCGGTCGCCCCAAACGGGCAGAGCACCGACGACAATTTTGGGATTGAAGTAGTGGATGTGGCCGCAGGCATCACAAACATCGCGGACGTGGTCGTCGCCATCAGGAATACGTTGCGTAATACGGTCGCTGCCACATTGGGTGCAAAAGCGCGGCGCAATATGATTCATCGCGCCAAGGCCGTGTTGAACGCAATCGCGAAAACTTGGTCGACCTGTTGGTCCACAGGTCGGACAACACGTAAGTCAATACGTGGGTCAACACGTAGGTCAACACGTAGGTCAACACATAGCCGATGCGAAGCGTTTCTCATAGCGGCGCATGGTAGCATACGGCACTTTTTGCAGTCTCAATTGAGTAGGAATTTCGCGTGAAAGCACGTTCGGTTTTAGTGGCAGTGGTGGCATTCTTAGGTATGGCGGCGTCACAGATTTCGCCAGCGTTTGCACAAATTGCGATTGTGTTGAATTCTGGTGATGGCACCGTCAGCATCATTGATAAAGTCAAGAAAGCGGAGATCAAGCGGATTCCAGTGGGCAAAGAGCCGCATCATCTAATGGCCACACCTGACGATCAATTCTTGATCGTTGCCAACGCGGTGTCCAATGACCTAGTGTTGCTGGACCCGAAGACTGGGGAAATTCGGCGCCGCGTTGAAAATATCTCTGACCCTTATCAGATTGGTTTTTCGCCGGACAAGAAATGGTTTGTGTCGGTTTCGCTCAGACTCAACCGCACCGACATCTACGACGGTGACTTTAAGCTGGTGAAGCGCATTGCCACACCTAAAGCGCCTTCACACGTCGCGTTTACGTCGGACAGTAAGCTCGCGTTCATCACGCTGCAGGATTCGAATGAACTGGCCGTCATTGATCTCGCCACCCAAACGGTTAAGTGGACGATGCGAGTCGGACAGATGCCGGCAGGGGTGTGGATAACGCCGGATGATAAGTACGCGCTGGTCGGGATGACAGGTGCCGACTATGTCGAGGTGGTTGATTGGCGCACGCAAAAAACCATCAAAAAAATCAAAACGGGCAAAGGCGCACATAACTTCATTGCGATGGGTGATGGACGACGCATCTTGGTCAGCAATCGGGTGGAGAACACCGTCAACATCATTGACCAACAAACGCTTGAAGTGGTGGATACCATCAAAGTGCCCGGCGGACCGGATTGTATGGAACTCACTGCCGACGGTAAGGAGTTGTGGGTAACGTCGCGCTGGGCGAAGAAGGTGACGATTATTGATATGGCGACCAAACAAATTGCGAAGCAAATCCCCGTTGGCAACTCGCCGCATGGAATCTATTTCATGGGCCACGCGGCACGCAAGTAATCATGCTTATTAGCAGGCTCATTGCGGCGATTGC
>JACMOJ010000069.1 GCA_014378085.1 Burkholderiales bacterium
GCGGATGCGCGTTGCCGGCGTAGATCTTGAGTTTCTTGATCATTGCGTAACCAAGCGGCCCTTTTGGCAACATGCCCTTGACGGCCTTTTCGAGGACGCGCTCAGGATGTTTTTGTTGCAGCTTATTGAAATTTGTCTCGTAGATACCGCCTGGATAACCAGTATGGCGATAGTACGTTTTGTCTTCTGCTTTGTTGCCCGTGACGCGTAATTTTTCAACGTTAGTAACAACGATGAAATCACCCGTGTCAACGTGCGGGGTGTATTCAGGTTTGTGTTTGCCACGCAAACGACTCGCGACTTGTGCAGCCAAACGTCCCAACACTTTGTCAGTCGCATCGACGTGAAACCAACCGTGTACAACTTCATGCGGTTTGGCGGAAAAGGTCTTCATAATGTGCTCGCTTAATAATCGGTTTCGGCTTTGTCCATCCGGCGTGGTCGCGGTTCCGTCGCAATCTCACCAAACTCGCGGACTCGTTATTTGCGCAGGGAGCTGCGCACGGGGGCAAACGATCAGCAGAACCCGAAATTCTAATGTATTCAATGGCATGCCGTCAACCCAATTCGAACTCGTTGGGTTGAGATAACAAGTTAAGAGGCGTAGGATGAAAACTCGTATTCGCTGGAAACAAAACGTGGCGTTTGAGGCTGAACTGGATTCAGGCCATCGGATTGTCATGGACGGTTCGCCAGACATCGGTGGACAGAACCTCGGGCCGCGCCCCATGGAAACCGTGCTAGCAGGCACCGGTGCGTGTAGCGCAATCGATGTTATTTTGATTCTGAAAAAAGCGCGCCAATCAGTGAGTGACTGCTACGTGGACGTGGAGGCAGAGCGAGCAACGACAGACCCGAAAGTGTTTACTCGCATACACTTTCATTTTGTGGTGACCGGCAAGCAGCTCGATCCCGCCAAAGTGGCGCGCGCAATATCGTTGTCGGCCGACGTTTACTGTTCAGCCTCAGCAATGTTGGCGAAAACAGCCAACATCACCCACGACTTTGAGCTGATTGAGGGCTAGCTAGAACGACGAAGCTGCTAGACCCAGTAAGTGGTGGTGGTCATCACGCGCGAGGTCGCACGCATCACCGCCTTTAGCGGCGCTGGTAGCGGCATCGCACCAGCCGCCTCACCGCTGTTGCCATGCTCAATTTCATCCAGCCGCATTTGCTCGATGATCGCTTTCGTGCGATGGTCCGTTGCCGGCAACGATGCGAGGTGCTGGTCAAGATGCGCCTCCACTTGACGCTCCGTTTCGACCAAGAAGCCCATGCTCCACTTATCACCTGCTAGCCCGGACACCACTCCCATGGTCCACGCACCGGCATAAAACAGCGGGCTCAGCAGGCTGGTTTTTCCGCCTAGCTCTTCGACCCGACTCGCGCACCAAGCAAGGTGGTCGCGTTCTTCTCGCGCCGCATGTTCAAGGATCTTTCGCGTTTGTGGGTCGCGGGCCACCGTCAGCTGTCCTTGATAGAGCGCTTGAGCGCACACTTCGCCCACATGGTTGACGCGCATGAGTCGCATGCTTTCGGTGGTTTCTGTCGCCGCCATCGGTGTCTGCCCGCCGGTATCAGTCTGGGTAGGCAATGGCCGGGATGCAATCGGCTTGGCAAATACATTGCGCAAGCCTGCGTCTAATTCACAAATTACACTGTCGATTAGGTTCATACACATATTCTACAAAACAAAACGGGCACCCGAAGGTGCCCGCTGAACAACATTTCGCGCTAATTCGCGAATTAGAACGTGTGACGGATACCGATCGAGAAGCCGCGTGGATCTTGATCCGGCGAGATGGCCAAGTTGTTGGCACCGAAGTTACCCAAACCGGCCACGTTGTTTTTGGTCATGGTGTACATGGTGAACAGCGTGGTGCGGCGTGAGAAGTTATACAAGTGAGCAATCGAGTTAACTTTAGTATCCGGCTCGGACACCGCAGTGGTCGGCGTTGCGCGCGTTGCGCCGTCTTTCGAACGCTGCATCTGGTACACAAACTGGTTCTTGCCAGCCGTGTAGATCAGGTTAAACATCTGCGAACGTTGATCTGAAGTCACCGTGGTGCCGCCGCCGTTTTTCTTAAACTTCTGCAGCAATGCACCAACGCGCACTGGACCAAATGTCACGTGGCCGCCGAGTGACACACCGGTTTCATCTGCACCACTGACCGGAGCAACTGCACCCGTGTAGTTCTTAAAGATGTCCTTATGCTTTTCCCACGCGGTCGACAAATAGATCGGGCCTTGCGTGTAGGTAGCGTTGAACGACGTCGTAACTGGGTTAACCGAAGCTGTTTTCCCTTCGTTTGCAGAGTAACTTGCGCGAAACGCCAAGCCGGAGAAGGTCGGTGACCAGTACTGCACCACGTTTTGTTCGCGACGGTCAAAGTTACCGCGATCACTCATGGCCGAAGTGTAGCCAGCCAATGTGGTTGTGCCGAACGGGTCAATGGACGCATTAGCAACTTTGAACGGGGTGTCCCAACGGCCGAGCAACGCGCTACCAAAATCACCCTGCAAACCGACACCGCTGTTGCGGTTGGAGAAAGGGGAATCGTTTTGATCAAGGCGCACTTCGGTTTCGAACTGGAAGAAGGCTTTCAAACCGCCACCCAGATCTTCCGTGCCACGGATACCAAACAACGACGCACCGTTGCTGCTCACGCGGTTGCGGCTGCTGACTGGAGCAGCGGTGCCACCGTCGGCCTTGACGTTTTCAAACGCCACCCAGATGCGGCCGTAAAGTGTGACCGGATTGGCGGTCTGCGCCATTGCAGCCGGTGCCAATGTGGCGCCAGCAACTGCAAGTGCGATTAATTTTTTATTCATCAAAAATCTCCTTTGGGTTTAACGATGAGGCTGTTAGATTTCTAGTTAACGCGTGTAGTGCAAACCTCTAGGCTGAAGCTGTCGCCGACGACATCATTGGATTTCCAACGATCAATTCTGGGTCGACGCCACTTCTCCGCATGAATTCTTTCGAGAAGCTTCCTATAGTTTGCCAAAAGCGAGCGGTTCTCTCAAGCTCGCACTCTGAAAAACCCCCGAGCGCCCATCGCATGTTGCGTCAAAACAACATGCGGCAATATCCCGCGTGCGGGGTAATGATCCTGTCATTTCGTCGGTTTTCAGACGCCAAACCGACAAAATTAGGTCGCAAACAGTGCACCTAATGCTGCGCCGGGGTCTGCTTCACGCATTAATGCGCCCCCGACCAAAAACGTAGCTATCCGATTTTTCTTCATAAAATCAACCGCTTGACGGTTCTCGACACCGCTTTCCGTGATGACGATGCGTCCGGTTGCTACCAGCGGGGCCAGCCTGACAGTGGTTTCAAGATCGGTCTCGAATCGCGTCAAGTCGCGGTTGTTGATACCAATCAGCTCAGTCTTGAGTAAAAGCGCTTGTTCTATCTGCGCTGCGGTATGGGACTCTGCCAAAACGGCGAGGCCGAGGGACATCGCAACACCTTCGAGCGCCAGAAATTCATCTATCGGCAATGCATCCATGATGAACAACACCGCGTCGGCCCCCATCGCCCGCGCTTCGTAGATCTGATATTCATCGACAATAAAGTCTTTCCGCAGCACCGGAATCGCGCATGCTGCTCGCGCCGCGACCAGGTCGGCGACACTCCCGCCAAAATAATCGTGGTCGGTCAAGACTGACAGGCAGGCCGCGCCATGCCTCTCATAACTCGCGGCAAATCGCGCAGGATCAAAATCGCCGTCTCGTCGAAATTGGCCGGCAGACGGGCTCTTCTTCTTAATCTCCGCGATCACGGCAGGTTTGCCATCCGCATGTTTTGCGCGAAGTGCGCCAACAAAATCCCGCGCTGCGGGCAGATCGGCAATTTGGGCCTTGAGCGCCGAGATCGGAACGTCAAGCGCAGCCACATCCACCTCGCGGCGTTTTGTCCGCAAAATTTCCTCCAAGATATTACTCATCGGATCTATTACTTCGGCGTCAGTGCCGTGGTGAATGCAACCAGCGCGTCCAACTTTTTACGCGCTAGCCCGGTCTCAATCATCTCGCGGGCGCGCGACACGCCACCCCACAAGTCCGTGGTGAGACCCGCCACATAAATCGCCGCACCTGCATTTAGCATCACGATGTCTTTGGCGGGGCCGGCTTTGTTGTTGAGCACGTCGAGCACCATGGACTTGGAGGCATCTGCGTCGACCGCTCGAATGGAATCGACTGATGCTAAATCTAAGCCGAACTGCTTTGGCTCGATGGTGAACTCGGTCACGAAGCCGTGCTTGAGTTCCGCGACTTGTGTACGCCCAGACAGCGTGATCTCATCCAAACCATCTTCACCATGCACCACCATCACATGTTTGGAGCCTAACTGCTTCAACACGCGCGCCTGAATACCGACCAGATCCGCATGGAATACGCCCATGACTTGGTTAGGCGCGCCAGCCGGATTGGTGAGCGGTCCCAAAATATTTAAGATGGTTCGCATTCCCAGCTCTTTGCGCACGGGTGCCGCGTACTTCATCGCAGGATGGTGGCTCGGCGCGAACATAAAGCCGATACCAACTTTATCAATGGCCTCGGCAACTTGCGCCGGGGTTAAGGACAGATTTACCCCAAGCGCCTCGAGCACATCCGCACTTCCCGACTTCGACGATACTGATCTACCGCCGTGTTTCGCCACTTTGGCTCCCGCAGCCGCCGCCACAAACGCCGCCGTTGTCGAGATGTTGAACGTATGCGCTTTGTCACCGCCGGTTCCACAGGTATCAACCAGATGCGTGGTGTCGCTCACCAAAACTTTTGTTGCGAATTCGCGCATCACCTGCGCCGCCGCCGCGATCTCGGATACCGACTCCGACTTCACGTGTAAGCCCATTAGGATGGCCGACAATTGAACAGGCGTGACCTTGCCTTCCATAACTTGACGGAACAAATCGACCATCTCATCAAAAAAAATCTCTCGCTTATCTGAGAGTCGGTTAATGGCTTCTTGCGGTGTGAACATAGATCGCTTTCGATTCGTAGGCCTAGTAGGCTATCAAAAAATTGCGCAGCAATTGGTGTCCGTGTTCGGTCATGATCGATTCCGGGTGGAACTGCACGCCCTCGATTGGCAACGACTTGTGTCGTACCCCCATAATTTCGCCGTCATCCGTCCAAGCGGTCACCTCCAGGCACGCTGGACAGGATTCGCGCTCGATCACGAGCGAGTGATAACGCGTTGCCCGGAACGGGGAAGGTAATTCTGCAAACACGCCCTGCCCGGCGTGAGTTACTTGCGATGTTTTGCCATGCATCAGCGTCTTGGCGTGGACGATTCGCCCGCCGAACGCCTGCCCTATCGCTTGGTGCCCGAGGCACACGCCCAGCAGCGGAATCCTGCCGGCGAACTTCTCAATCGCGGCAACAGAAATACCGGCTTCGCTCGGCGAACAAGGTCCGGGTGAGATCACTATCTTTGACGGCGCAAGTTGCTCGATTTGGCTAATCGTCACTTCATCGTTACGCTTGACAAGCACGTCCTCCCCCAGCTCCCCAAAATACTGTACGAGGTTGAAGGTAAACGAATCATAGTTATCGATCATGAGCAACATGCGCGGCCCCTTTAGCTTCCATGCCCGCGATAGTAGGCGGCGATGACATCAACAATGCGCTGCACATCGTCGGTGCCTACATCAAGATGCGTGACAATCCTTGTGCGCGGCCCGACGATGGCAATGATGCCATGTTGATCCAGATGCGCCTGCAGTGCGGCAACGTCGCTAGATTGCACCTCCACAAACAGGATGTTGGTTTGCGGCATGTGCACGGTCAACGGTGCGATTTCGGCTAAGCCGACCGCAAGTTGTGCGGCATTTTTGTGATCCTCCTCCAATCGATCCACATGATGATCCAACGCATGGATGCAAGCTGCGGCCAAAATACCTACCTGCCGCATACCTCCGCCGAGCATTTTTCGATGCCGTTGCGCGCGCTTGATGAGCGCCTTAGTCCCGCACAACACGGAGCCCGCTGGCGTGCCAAGTCCCTTTGACAGACAAACGGAGACCGAATCGAAAACTCCGCAGATATCCTTGGCGCTGCGCCGCGTCTTGACAACCGCGTTGAACAAACGCGCACCGTCAAGATGCATCGCAAGAGAGCGTTCTTTCGCAAACGCACTCACCTCCGCCATGTAGCTTTCGGGAATCACCATGCCACCGATGGTGTTTTCCAGCGAGATCAGCCGTGTGATCGCAAAGTGCGAATCGTCCGGTTTCACCGCAGCGCGAATTTTTTCAAGCGGGATCGTCCCATCCGCCGCATTTTCGATCGGCTGTGGCTGAATAGATCCAAGTACGGCCGCACCACCACCCTCGTATTTGTAGGTGTGTGCATTTTGGCCAACGATATACTCCTCACCGCGGGCGCAGTGCGCCATCAATGCACACAAATTGCTCTGGGTGCCCGACGGCATAAACAGACCCGCTTCCATGCCGACCATATCCGCCATCTTTTCCTGCAACGCATTCACGGTGGGGTCATCGCCGAAGACGTCGTCGCCAACTTCCGCGTTTGCCATGACTGCCCGCATCGCGGCGGTGGGACGCGTGACCGTATCGCTTCTAAGATCAATTTTTTTCATTCTCTGGCCCTTGAAATTAGCTGGTCATATCCAAGCCGGTCGCCACCATTTCGGCGGCACGCAGCAACGCTCTCGCTTTGTTTTCGGTCTCCTGCCATTCAAGCTCCGGCACCGAGTCCGCCACAATGCCCGCAGCGGCTTGGGCGTAGAGCACACCGTCTTTCACAACGCCGGTTCGAATGGAAATTGCCAAATCAAGATTGCCGTTAAAGCCTAGATACCCCGCTGCACCGGCGTAGATGCCGCGCTTCGAAGGCTCTAGCTCGTCGATGATTTCCATCGCGCGGACTTTGGTGGTGCCCGTCACGGTACCGGCCGGAAATGTCGCCCGCAACAACTCCATCGGGCCAACGTTGTCGCGGATCTTGGCGTCGACATTCGAGACGAGATGCATGACGTGCGAATAACGCTCCACCGCGTATTGTTCAGTTACGTTCACACTACCAATTTTGGCGATGCGCCCCAGATCGTTGCGACCGAGGTCGATCAACATCAAATGTTCCGCAAGTTCTTTCGGGTCAGCGCGCAATTCGGCTTCGAGGGCGAGGTCAAGCTCCGGCGTCGCACCCCGCTTGCGAGTACCGGCAATCGGCCGGACAGTGACTTTCTCGCCTTCTTGTCGGACCAAAATCTCCGGTGAGGCCCCGACAATATGGAATTCACCCATATCGAAGTAAAACATGTAGGGCGATGGGTTAATAGAGCGCAGAGCGCGATACAGGTTAATCGGCGGCGCATCAAAGGGCTGAGAAATTCGCTGTGAAATCTGCACCTGCATGATGTCGCCATCAACAATGTACTGTTTAGACCGCTCGACCGCTTTAAGGAACCGCTCCTTCCCAATTTCTGACTTCGGCTCGTGTCGGCGCCCGGAAGGCACATATACCGGCAGCGGCGCCTGACTCCGCAGTTGCAACCTGAGTTCCGTTAAGCGGCGCTGCGCATTCTCGAATGCATTTTCAGCGGCCGGATCAGCGTAGACAATCATGGTCAGCCGACCCGACAGGTTGTCCACGACCGCCAGTTCGTCCGACAACATCAGCAAGATATCTGGCGTTCCTAATGCATCAGGCTTGGCCACAAACTTATCGTCGAGGTGTTTTGCGAGCTTTGGCTCAATGTAGCGGACCGTGTCATACCCAAAATAGCCCGCCAGACCGCCGGCAAATCGAAGCGCACCCGCGATGGGCGCGGCTTGAAATCGCGCCTGATACTTTTCAATAAAGGCGAGTGGATCTTCCACAAACTTGTGTTCCACTTTCTCCGGCGTGCCACCTGTTTTTGCGCGCAGCACAGCGACTTCACGCCCCCGCACTTCGAGCCATTCACGCGCCGGCAGACCGATGATGGAATAGCGACCGAAGCGCTCACCACCGATCACCGACTCCAACAAATAGGAGTGCGGCTTATTGGCTAACTTGAGGTAAATGGACAGGGGCGTGTCGAGATCGGCAAAGGTCTCGAGCGTCACAGGGATTCGGTTGTAGCCTTCAGCGGCGAGGCGCTGAAACTGGGCTTCATTCATGGAGTTCTCGACAAAGACAATCAAACAGATGGCACAACAACTACGGCGACTACCGCAATACGCTGGTGGCGTGAATTCACCGCCAGTTATGCCATCGCCACGACCAGTGTGTTTTGTCGACAAACATCATGAAAGAAAAATCCTATATGAATTACGCACTGACTTTAACGTATTTCATGGCGCTCGGCAGATCGTCGATGAACGCATCACAATCCAGCCCCCGTAGCTCCTGCCCCTCGTTGTAGCCATACGGCAGGATAAAAACAGGGCAGCCAGCGGCGCGGGCGGCGGCCGCGTCGTGCATCGAATCACCGATCATCACGACGTCTTCGATCTTGACGCCAAAGTGATTAGCCGCATGTTGCAGCGGCAGCGGGTGAGGCTTTTTATCCTCTGACGAATCGCCGGACAACACCAGCTCGAAATAGCCCGCCAGGCCGGTTTTTTTGAGAAGTGGCAGCGTGAAGCGCTCGGCTTTGTTGGTCACACACGCCAGCCGAAAGCCCTTTTCGCGAAACAACTCCAGCCCCTCCAACACGCCTGGGTACGGATGCGAATCGTCGGCGGCACAGCCTTCGTACTGCTTCTCAAACTGCGCAATGGCAACTTTGGACGCCGTCACCCCCAGCTCGCCAACCGAATTTCGCATCGATTGCGAGACCAGATTCGCAATCCCTCGGCCGATGAAATTGCGCACCACACTTACCTCTAACGGTCCGAAACCGAATGCGCCGCGCATCCGGTTTACCGCCGTGGTGATGTCTTGCGCCGTATCGAGCAAGGTGCCATCCAAGTCGAGCAGCAGCACTTTCGCCGAAACTGGCATTGGAAACTTAGGCTTCGCGCGATAACGAACCTTCTTTGTTTCGTCTTTTACGCCGATGATGCTTTCTACTGGTGCCTCGATGGCATTAGCGCGCAAAGAAATCCCGAAAGTGCCCGACTGTTGGGCATCTTCAACCACTTCTGCTTCAAGAAGCACGTCTGCTCTAGGGTTTTGCATTTTATTAATCTGTTCAGGCATTTTTGTTCCTGCTGGAATTGGACGCTACTGTCACGCTCGAAGGCCGAACAATGACGCTGGCAACGACTGCCACTACCGCCGCCGAAACTAATGCCGTCACTTCGTCACCCGGCCAATTCGGCGCGCATCGCGGCGATGGTTTTTGCGTAGTCTGCGGACCCAAAAACCGCCGAGCCCGCCACAAAGGTGTCGGCCCCTGCTTTCGCAATCTCAGCGATATTGTCGGTCTTCACGCCACCGTCCACTTCTAGCCAAATATCACGACCGCTTTGCGCAATCCGCGCGCGGGCATCGCGCAACTTATCCAGCGCGGCGGGAATAAATTTCTGCCCGCCAAAACCCGGGTTCACACTCATGATGAGGATCAAATCTACTTTATCCATCACATGGTCGAGGTAGGTCAACGACGTAGCGGGATTAAATACCAACCCTGCTTTGCACCCGCTTTCGCGAATCAACGCTAGGGTGCGATCGACATGCTCACTCGCCTCTGGATGAAACGAAATGATGTCGGCCCCCGCGTTTGCAAAATCCGGAATGATGCGATCAACCGGCTTGACCATTAGGTGCACGTCGATTGGCACCTTACTGCCGTCAACCCTGATCGCATGCGGTCGAACCGCCTGACAAACCATCGGTCCGATCGTTAGATTCGGCACGTAGTGATTGTCCATCACGTCGAAGTGAATCACGTCCGCACCAGCGGCAATCACGGCGCGCACCTCTTCGCCTAGGCGCGCGAAGTCTGCGGACAGAATAGAAGGAGCGATACGAAATTGATGGCGGGGTGTCATGGCTAAATTTTACGCGTAAGTTGGCTGAGTTCAGCGTGAGGTTAGGCAAAAGTGGGCGAATTCTGCGTCATGTTGGACAAGCGCTGTCGGTTAGAAAGTAAAGTCTGCGTGATAGCATTCCGCCATGGCCGAGCCGAAACAATACGACATCAAGGTGTCCGCGAACGCGTTCTATCTGCCCGACCAATCGGACGAGGAGAACGATCAGTTTGTGTTTGCGTACACCATCAAGATCACCAATACCGGAGCGGTGGCGGCCAAGCTCATATCGCGTCATTGGATCATCACCGACTCGGACGGCAAAGTGCAAGAAGTGCGCGGCGTCGGCGTGGTCGGTGAACAACCTGAACTAAAACCGGGAGAGTCTTTTGAATACACCTCGGGCTCGTCGCTTGAGACCAGCGTCGGTACCATGCGCGGTACCTACCAGATGCTCGCGAGCGACGGCACACGATTTGACGCCGTGGTCGCCGAGTTCACGTTGTCCGTTCCCCGTGTGTTGCATTAGCATTAGATTCGGCTTAACCATCCTTTGATGGTGCTGACTCCTTGCGCGTTTTTGTCGGTCGATTGACTTTTTTCTTTTTTGGAAATGTCCACCAGACGATAAAGATCGCAAGACCAAACGCCAGCAACACCTCAAACAGTACCCAACCCATAACTTCTGCCTCATCATTCATTTGCCGTCGCGCGACTTCCGAACCGACTATGCCACTCGCGTTTTGTTCATCTACTCATCCCACACATATTTTGGCACGAGCCATCTCGCCAAGCTTGAACTTCGCGCGTGGCTTGGGCCTTGTGATGCTCGCAACCACCCTCGTGACGATCGCCGGCTGCGCATCCGCACC
>JACMOJ010000070.1 GCA_014378085.1 Burkholderiales bacterium
CCATTCGTACTCGGCGCGGTTCAGTTTTGCGACGGCGCAAATCGCCAATTCTCGAAGCAGCGGCGAAATGTTGAGATCGCGGCGTATTGCGCCCAAATAAGTGTTCCAGCCTTGCGCCATCGGTGGGCTGTGGAGCAACATGCGGTCGAGATTGAGCAGATGACCGTTAGCCCGGCGCGCGCGGATCGCGGCGACGAGGTCCGCGGGGACGCGTTGCTGCTCGATATCGGTGTCGGTGATGTAAGCAATATTTGGCATTGTTCGGTTTCTATGTAGAACTAGCATGGGTGCGATCCGTGTGGCACAAATGCATGGAAGCGCCCGCCAATGCTAGAGTTTTAAAAAATGGCGCAAGCTCGGGTAAATGCGATGGAGAGGTTGAAATAGCGCCATAGAGGAACAATTTAACTCAAACCCGCCAACTCAGCCCGTTTCAGCAAATAAGCTGCTAGCGTCTGCGATAATGCCTCTTCCAATCATTACATTTCCCCCATGAACGCCACGCCAATCAGTACCGCCCATGCCACACTGTTGATCCCATACGGGCTCAACGAATCCGCCATCGAATCCGTGTTCGACGAAATCCTCACCCACGACGCCGATTACGCTGATCTCTATTTCCAATATTCGCGCTCGGAGGGCTGGAGCCTTGAGGAAGGAAGGGTCAAATCGGGCAGTTTCAGTATCGACCAAGGCGTTGGAGTACGCGTGGTGTCAGGTGAGAAAACCGCGTTTGCGTACTCGGACGACATCAGCCTCGCCGCATTATCCTCGGCAGCGGCCGCCACCCGCAGCATCGCACGTGCCGGAGTCAATGGTAGGGCGAAGGCGGCCAAATCGCAGTCGAAATCCGGCCGAGCGCTATATACGCCGACCGATCCGGTTTCGTCTTTTTCCGATGCCGAAAAGGTGCGAATTCTGGAGCGGCTTGAACAATTTGCCCGCAACATTGATCCACGCGTCAAAGAAGTAATGGGACGGCTTTCGGGTGAATACGATGTGGTGATGGTTGCGCGCAGCGACGGCGTGATGGCCGCTGACATACGGCCGCTCGTACACATTGGTCTTACCGTGATCGCGGAGCAGAATGGACGCCGCGAGCAGGGACACACCGGCGGCGGTGGACGCTATGACTACCGCTACTTCACCGACGAGGTATTGAAGACGTACGCCGAAGGTGCCGTACGTGAGGCGCTGATTAATCTTGACGCCAAGCCGGCGCCCGCAGGACCGATGACGGTCGTGCTTGGTTCGGGATGGCCGGGCATTTTGCTGCACGAAGCCGTGGGCCATGGACTGGAGGGCGATTTTAATCGCAAAGGCTCGAGCTTGTTTGCCGGGCGCATCGGCGAGCGGGTCGCCGCCAAGGGTGTCACGGTGATCGACGACGGTACCATTGCCGACCGGCGCGGCTCGCTTAACATCGACGACGAAGGTAACATCACACAACGCAATGTGCTGATTGAAGATGGCATCCTGAAAGGTTATATGCAGGATTCGCTCAATGCGCGGTTGATGAAAACACCGGTGACCGGCAACGCGCGGCGCGAATCGTATGCGCATATTCCGATGCCGCGTATGACCAACACTTACATGCTCAATGGTGACAAAACCCCTGAGGAAATTATTGCCAGTGTGAAGCACGGTCTTTACGCGGCTAATTTTGGCGGCGGACAGGTTGATACCACCAGCGGCAAATTCGTGTTTTCGGCGTCGGAAGCCTACATGATTGAGGATGGAAAAATATCCTACCCCGTCGTTGGGGCCACGCTGATCGGTAATGGCATCGAATCGCTCAAACATATCTCGATGATCGGCAATGATATGAAACTTGATGGCGGAGTCGGTGTCTGTGGAAAGGAGGGGCAAAGCCTTCCAGTGGGCGTGGGCCAGCCGACCTTGCGCATGGAGGGACTGACCGTCGGCGGCACCGGTTGAACACGGTGCGACTGAACGGGCCGCATCCAAAATTGCTTTTGATTTGTAAACTTTTCTGTGAATCTACGACCAAAGCAGATATCAACTAAGGGTTACCACATGAAACGCCGTACATTTTTGTCAGGATTATTCGCCTCGGCTGGATCGCAAGTGTTTGCCAAAGCTTCGTACGCGCAAGGGCGACCGCAAGCTCCTACGGCCGAACAAGTCAAAATAGCCCTTCAACAAGCCAACCAATCGCCTATGAAGATCGAAAAAATGCAATTGCCAAACACCGAATGGAAGAAGCGCCTTTCTTCCGCGCAATACAACATATTGCGCGATGAAGGTACCGAGCGCGCCTTTGCCAGCAACTTGAACGATGAAAAGCGCAAAGGCGTGTTTCACTGCGCGGGTTGCGACTTGCCTGTCTACACCTCAGAAATGAAGTTCGACAGCGGCACCGGATGGCCCAGTTTCTTCACGACCCTGCCCGGCGCATTCGAGAAAAAAACTGACTTCAAACTGATCTATCCGCGTTCCGAATATCATTGCGTCCGCTGTGGTGGTCATCATGGCCATGTGTTTAACGATGGCCCGCAGCCGACCGGGCAGCGTTGGTGCAATAACGGGGCGGCGCTGGTGTTTAAAGCGAGTGCTGTCTAAGTCGGATCAGGTTGGTCTTCGGGAGCATGGGTAGTGCTTGTGGTCGCGCAGCGGCAACGATATTTGGAATTAATCTGGTTCGCACCGAGAACTGGCATCAACCCCGAATGCAGTGCAATCCTGGAATTTATCAAGCACTGGCCCCGCAATACGCTGCGCCGCTTGGGGG
>JACMOJ010000071.1 GCA_014378085.1 Burkholderiales bacterium
AAATCGCGAGAAATAGCGCCATGTCCGAAAGCGATGTTGCGCGCACCGCCATCCAGATGGCCGTGCTCGCTGCTGTTAGCGCGGCTGCCAGCGGGAGCGCCAGCCTGCGCGCAAAGACGAATGCCGATGCAAGTGATGCGACCACCGCCACCTGCGCCACCGCCGCCGCCGCAGTTGGTACGGACGAGTGCGCCGACGCCCGCGCGACGCATGTCGGCTATTACCTGATCGACAAGGGCCGCCTGCGGCTTGAGCTTGCGGCAAAGGTACGCGTGGGGTGGATCGACGCCGTGCGCAACGCCTGCCGTAGCCACCCGTTGACGATTTACCTGGGCGCGATCGCCTTGCTGACGGCAGTGTTCACCACCGGCATGGTCGCTACTGCCTTTGGCGAGGGGCTGGATGGCTGGCCGCTGGGCGCGGCCGCGGTGCTTGCGGCCTTGTGCAATAGCCAATTGGCGGTGGCACTGGTCAACTGGCTAGCCACGCTGCTGGCAACGCCACGCCCACTGCCTCGCCTCAACTTCGCAGCGGGCATTCCGCCAGACTGCCGCACCTTGACGGTGGTGCCGACACTGATCACAAGTGAAGTTGGCATCGATCACTTAATCGAGGCGCTGACGGTGCGCTTCTTTGCCAATCGCGACCCCAATCTGCACTTTGCGTTGCTAACCGATTTTCCGGATGCGCTGACACCATCGATGCCCGCCGATGAGTCGCTATTGGCCATGGCCAAGGCGCGCATCGACGCGCTGAATGATTTGTATCGCGATGCCGACAACCCGGCAGCGGGCGATCCCTTTTTTCTGTTCCATCGCCCGCGCTGCTGGAACGCGCAAGAACGGGTATGGATGGGTTATGAGCGCAAGCGGGGCAAGCTAGCCGATTTAAATTCTTTACTGCGCGGCGGCGCAACCACGACCGATGGGCGCGGTACCGTGGCGCGGTTCTCGCTAGTGGTCGGCAGCACGCATGTTTTGTCGAGCGTGAAATACGTCATCACGCTGGATACCGACACCGAACTGCCGCGGGATTCAGCGCAACAGTTTGTCGCCACCATGGCGCATCCGCTGAATCGCCCCTGTTTTAGCGCCGTGGCTAACGGTGCGAAGCCAAGGCCTCACGATGCCAAGCCAAGGCGCATGGTCGGCGGTTACGCCATCATGCAACCGCGGGTCGCGGTGAGCCTCCCCGGCACCAATCGTTCGCGTTATGCGCGGCTATACGGAAGCGAGCCGGGCATCGATCCCTACACGCGCGCGATATCCGATGTATATCAAGACGTGTTTGGTGAGGGCTCGTTCATCGGCAAAGGTATTTACGATGTGGACGCTTTCGAGATGGCGTTGAAGGATCGTTTTCCTGAAAACCGGATTCTCAGCCACGATTTGCTCGAAGGTTGTTGTGCACGCGTCGCGCTGCTGAGCGATGTGCAGTTGTATGAGGAGTACCCCGCGCAATACGGCGCGGACGTGGCGCGGCGTCATCGCTGGATACGCGGCGATTGGCAAATCGCGAGTTGGCTGTGGTCGCGTGTTCCCCGTGCGGCCGCCGCGCGCGAGCGCAATCCGCTGTCGGTGCTGTCCCAGTGGAAGATTCTGGATAATCTGCGCCGCAGCCTGATGCCGACCGGATTGATGCTGCTGTTGATATTGGGCTGGTCGTTGTCGGCACAGGCGCTGACTTGGACGCTGGCGGCCATTGGCATCATTTTGATTCCTTCTATGAGCGCGTCTTTGGTGTCGCTGCTGCGTAAGCCGGACGATGTGTTATCGAGCCAACATTTTTTGGCCGGGCTTCAAGCCGCGCTGCGGCATCTCGAACAGGCGGTACTGACACTTGCGTGTCTTCCCTTCGAAACGTATTTCAGTCTTGATGCGATCATTCGCACCAACTGGAGAATACTCGTTTCGCGCAAGCGTCTGCTCGAATGGAATCCGTCGCAGGAATCAAATCGCCAACACGCCGACAATGGCCGCGCGAATTTGCTCGCCGCGCATCGCCACATGTGGTTTGCGCCCTTCAGCGCCGTTGCGGTCGCGGTGTTGCTGGTATGGGCGAGGCCGCTTTCGCTGGCAGTTGCCGCACCGGTACTTTTATTGTGGTTGTTTTCGCCGAGCATCACTTGGTGGATCAGCCTGCCCCTGTCGCGGCGCACCGCGAGATTGAGTGACGCGCAAGGCCGCTTTCTGCATCAGCATGCGCGGCGCACTTGGGCATTTTTTGAGACTTTCGTCGGGCCTGACGATAACTGGCTGCCGCCGGATAATTTTCAGGAGCACCCCGTCGCGGTGGTGGCGCACCGTACCTCGCCCACCAATATGGGCCTGGCGTTGCTGGCCAATCTCGCGGCTTGGGACTTCGGTTACATCCAAACGGGACAGCTGCTAGAGCGCACCGCCAACACCCTCGCCAGCATGGCAAAACTGGAGCGCCATGAGAGCCACTTTTACAACTGGTACAACACCCAGTCGCTGCAACCGCTACAGCCGCGATATATCTCGTCGGTGGACAGCGGCAATCTCGCGGCGCACCTGCTGACCCTTCGCCCGGGCCTGCTCGCACTGCCGGCGCAGCCGATCATTTCGCACCGCGTGTTCGCGGGCATGCGCGACACGCTGGCGATCATCGCTGGTCTGTTGCCCAAAGCGTTGAGTAATCATGTCATCGCCTTACAGCGAGCGGTGAATGTAGCGTGTGAATCACCGCCTCCCCAGATGGCCCAGATGCACCGCTTGCTGACACAGTTTGCCGATGCCGCAACAGCGCTCAGCGCCGTGCTTGCGCGCGAGGTCTGCGAGGTCGGCGAGGTCGATAACGCCGCAACCGCATCGGCAACACCAAATGAGGCAAAGCTTGCGATGGCGGCAACCGATGCTAATTGGTGGGCGCACGCCCTGGCGCAGCAATGCGGTGCCGCCCGCGATGAATTGCACCGTGTTGCGCCATGGCTGACGATGCCAGCTGCGCCCGGCAGGCTGGCCGGGTGGTTAGACGAAATGGTTTTGCCGTCGCTGCGCACGCTGGCAGACGTCGAGGCAACGGGTGACCTCAATGCGGCAAGCGGATGGCTGCATGACATCGCGCAACGTGCAGCGCTGGACCCAACCCCGGCCGAACGCGACTGGCTGACGGCACTGCGAAGTCAGGCCTTCACGGCCAGCGGCGTCGCCCAAGCCTGCATTGCCAGCATCGATGTGCTGGCCCGACAGGCCGGCGACTTTGCGCAAATGGAATACGGCTTTCTCTACAACAAATCGCGCCATCTGCTGGCCATTGGTTACAACGTTGATGAATTGCGGCTAGACGCGAGTTACTACGACCTACTCGCCTCCGAAGCGCGCTTGACCACCTTCGTCGCGATCGCACAGGGACAAATGGCGCAGGAAAGCTGGTTTGCGTTCGGTCGCCTGCTCACCAGCACCGGCGGGGCACCGGTGTTGCTGTCATGGAGCGGCTCGATGTTCGAGTACCTGATGCCGCTACTAGTCATGCCGACTTATGAAAATACGCTACTCGACGAGACCTACATTTCGGCGGTCGACCGACAGATTGCGTATGGCAAGCAGCGCGGCATTGCGTGGGGCATGTCTGAATCCGGCTACAACGCGGTCGATGCGGCGCTCAATTATCAATATCGCGCTTTCGGCGTGCCCGGCAGCGGACTCAAACGCGGGCTGGCTGATGATCTGGTCATTGCACCGTATGCAACCGCGCTTGCTCTGATGGTGGCACCGGAAGCCGCGTGTGCCAATTTGCAGCGCCTCGATGATGAGGGTGTGGTGGGGAAGTTTGGATTTTACGAAGCGGTGGATTACACCCCGCTGCGCTTGCCGCGCGGCCAGTCGCGCGCGGTGATTCGTTCCTTCATGGCGCACCATCAGGGCATGAGCCTGCTGGCGTTTGCGTATCAGTTGCTCGACCGGCCGATGCAGGCGCGTTTCGCGTCGGATCCGCAGTTCCAAGCGACCATGTTGCTGTTGCAGGAACGCGTACCAAAGACGGCGGCCTTCAAATTACATGCCACCGAATTCTCTACCGTGCGCATTACCGAAACGGCGGTCGCTCTGCCGGTACGCGTGTTGAATACGCCCAACACGCCAATTCCGGAAGTGCAGCTGCTGTCAAATGGCCGCTATCACGTGATGGTAAGCAATGCGGGTGGCGGTTACAGTCGCTGGAACAGCCTTGCGGTGACGCGCTGGCGTGAAGATGCAACAAGTGATGATTGGGGTACCTTTTGTTATTTGCAGGACGTCAGCAGCGGCGCGTTCTGGTCAACCGCGTATCAACCAACCTTGCGGCGTGCCGACCATTACGAGGCGATATTCTCGGAGGGTCGCGTAGAATTCCGCCGCCGCGACGTGGATTACGAGACGCATACCGAAATCATCGTCTCGCCGGAGGACGATATTGAAATGCGACGGGTGCACATCACCAACCGTGCCCGCACCCGCCGCAGCATCGTCGTCACCAGTTATGCAGAGGTGGTGTTGGCTGCCGCGGCCGCGGATACGAGTCATCCGGCGTTCAGCAATCTGTTTGTACAAACCGAGATTGTGTCGGCGCAACCGGCCATCATCTGTACGCGCCGTCCGCGCCCGGCCGCCGAGCACGCGCCGTGGATGTTCCATCTGATGGCGGTACACGGTGCCACGGTGGAAGAGATTTCCTACGAAACCGATCGCATGCGCTTTATCGGGCGTGGTCGCACCGTGGCATCACCGGCGGCGATGACGCACACCGACGCGCTGTCGGGCACGGCTGGATCGGTGCTGGACCCGATTGTCGCGATTCGCTACCGCGTCACACTTGACCCTCAGCAAACCGTTGAGGTCGATATGGTTTCCGGGATCGGCGATACACGCGAGGCAGTCGTGCATCTGATCGGCAAGTACCATGACCGGCGCTTGGCCAACCGGGTGTTCGAGCTTGCTTCCACCCACAGCTGGGTCACACTGCGGCAGATCAATGCCAGCGAAGCCGATGCGCAACTGTATAACCGCCTCGCCAGCTCGGTCATTTATGCCAACGGCACGTTGCGCGCAGAAACCGACATCATCAGCCGCAATCGACGCGGCCAGTCGGGGCTGTGGGGCTATTCGATTTCTGGCGATCTGCCGATCGTGTTATTGCAAATTGGCAATATCGCCAATATTGATCTGGTGCGACAAGTTGTGCAGGCGCATGCCTACTGGCGGCTGCGGGGTCTGGCTGTTGATCTGGTGATCTGGAATGAAGACCACGCCGGCTACCGGCAGCTGCTGCGCGAGCAGATTCTGGGTTTGATTGCAGCGGGGGTTGAGGCACACGTCATCGATCGGCCGGGCGGCATTTATGTCCGGCGTGCCGAACATATTTCGGACGAAGATCGAACGCTCATTTTGTCCGCAGCACGCGTGATTCTTCGCGACCAGCGCGGATCGCTGGCGGATCAGGTCACTCGTCGCGGCGTGGCGGAGGCGCGGGCGCTGCACTTGAATATGGCCAAACTGGTGCCCACCCGCGCACGTCTCGCCGAGACCATGGCTGCAGTGTTGTCCGCCGACTTGCCGACCGCAGCAACAGCGCAATTGGCGTCGGCGAACAGTGATCTCGGTTTTCACAACGGCCTCGGCGGCTTTTCGGCAGACGGACGCGAGTACATCATCACCACCACCTCGGCACATGTCACCCCCGCGCCATGGGTCAATGTGCTGGCGAATGCGCAATTCGGCACGGTCATTTCGGAAAGCGGGCAGGCCTACACCTGGCGCGAAAACGCGCATGAGTTTCGCCTCACCCCCTGGGGCAATGATGCGGTTAGCGACACCAGCGGTGAAGCGTTTTATCTGCGCGATGAGGACAGCGGCCACTTCTGGTCGCCGGCGCCTCTTCCCCGCCGTGGTAACGGTGCCTACGTGACGCGCCACGGCTTTGGCTATAGCGTGTTCGAACATATTGAAGCGGGCATCCGCACGAGTCTACGGGTGTATGTGGATGTTGATGCGGCGGTCAAATTCTCGGTACTAAAAGTGCGCAATGAATCGGGCGGCAGCAGACGTCTCTCCGCGACCGGGTATGTGGAGTGGGTATTGGGTGACACGCGAGCAAAGACCGCGATGCACATCGTCACCGAGGTGGACGCTGCCAGCGGTGCGTTGTGCGCGCGTAACGCCTACAACACCGAGTTTGCCGAGCGCATGGCATTTTTTGATACCGACGATGTCGAGCGGACCTACACCACCGACCGCGTTGAATTTGTTGGCCGCAATGGCTCGCTCCGGAACCCGCGCGCGATGTCGCGTGCAAGACTATCCAACAAGGTCGGTGCGGCGCTCGATCCCTGTGCCGCCATCCAGGTGCCGTTCGAATTAGGCGATGGCCAGACCCGCGAGCTGGTGTTTCGCCTCGGTGCTGGCGGCAATGCCAACGAGGTGCAACAACTCGTGCAGCGCTTCCGCGGTGTCCCGGCCGCGCGCGCCGCACTTGAACTTGTGCAGCATTATTGGACGCGCACGTTAGGCGCGGTGCAGGTCGAAACGCCGGATGTGGCGCTGAATCTCCTCGCCAACGGCTGGCTCATTTATCAAACGCTGGCCTGCCGGTTGTGGGCGCGCAGCGGGTTTTATCAATCCGGCGGTGCTTTCGGTTTTCGCGACCAGTTGCAAGATGTCATGGCACTTACACATGCCGAACCAAAATTGCTGCGCGAGCAACTGCTGCGCGCGGCGGCGCACCAGTTCCGCGAGGGCGACGTTCAGCATTGGTGGCATCCGCCCTCCGATCGTGGCGTACGCACCCATTGCTCAGACGATTTTTTGTGGCTGCCGTTGGCCTTGTGCCGCTACGTTGCGAGCAGTGGTGACACCGGGGTGCTCGATGAATCTGTCCATTTTGTCGACGGCCCCCCTGTAAAGCTGGGTGAAGACTCCTACTTTGATCTGCCCGGCCACACCGATGAGGTCGCCAGCCTCTACGAACACGGGGTGCGTGCCATCGTGCGTGGGTTGCGCTTCGGCGAACATGGCCTGCCGCTGATCGGCACCGGTGACTGGAACGACGGCATGAATCTGGTGGGTGCCGACGGCAAGGGTGAAAGTGTCTGGCTCGCATTTTTCCTCTACGACGTCCTCACACGCTTCAGTGCGCTGGCGCGGACGCGCGGCGACAACAATTTTGCCGACCGCTGTCTGCGCGAATCGGCGCTGCTGCGCGAGAACATCGAACGTCACGGCTGGGACGGCGAGTGGTATCGCCGCGCTTACTTTGACGACGGCACACCACTCGGTTCGGCGAGCAACACTGAATGCCAGATCGATGCCATCGCGCAGAGCTGGTCGGTGTTATCTGGCGCGGGTGATCCGGCGCGTACCCGTACGGCGATGGCCGCGGTGAATCGGCGCTTGGTGCGCCGCGACCATGGGTTGATTCAGTTGCTCGAGCCGCCGTTCGACAAATCGACGCTGAACCCTGGCTATATCAAGGGCTATGTACCCGGCGTGCGCGAGAACGGCGGGCAATACACACATAGCGCCATCTGGACGACGATGGCGTTCGCGGCCTTGGGCGATAACAAACTCGCCTGGGAGCTGTTTGCGATGATCAATCCGATCAACCACGGCAATTCCGCGGCGGCTGTCGCGACCTACAAGGTAGAGCCCTATGTTGTTGCTGCGGACGTCTATGCGGTGGCGCCACACACCGGGCGAGGTGGTTGGACGTGGTACACCGGCTCGGCCGGATGGCTGTATCGGCTCATCACTGAATCGCTGCTGGGCATGACGCTGGAAGTCAATATGTTGCGCTTCGCGCCCTGCCTGCCTGCCGATTGGCCGTCGTTCAAGCTGCATTATCGTTATCAGCATACGATGTATCACATCACGGTGGTGCAAACACCAGAAGCGGATGCACACGTCGGCGTTAGCCTTGATGGGGTTGAGCAGCGCGACCTGTGGATCAATTTAGTCGATGATGGCAGCGAGCATCTTGTCGACGTCCGTGTGCCGTTTGTGCGGGTTCAAACCTGAGCGCCTCTGCGGTGTTGTTCGCTTGCTTGGGCCTGCACCCAGCGCACAACCGCAAGGGTTGCGCCGGCCTAGGACCCAGTCCGTCATCATGGTGTGATCGGAGTCGGGGACTTCCCCATGCGATAAAACCACGAAGACCGGATCGCCAGATTGCACGCTGCGGAGGGCGGAGTTACTACGATGCCGAGGCGGCCCAGGCCCATCGCCAGGCTTGCGGGCAACGCAGTGCCGCCAACCACGTCATGATTGACTCCCTTGAATGGCAAAAAATAGAAGACAAGGTCGCCAGCCGCCACTCGCCGGAACAAGCGCGCGCCAGCGCATCCTGCGCAATGAGTCTTTCCACGATCTAGCGCTACTTGCACCGGTTGAAGAAAAAGAGCTTGCTGAAGCAGCTACGACACCCACAGAAGCGCGGGCCTGTTTCGCGCGGCAGCATGTTGCAGCGGGGCGCGGCGAAGTCGATCCATGACCGACCGGTCGAAGTGCTCACACGTGATCGGGTCGGCCATTTGGAGACCGACAGCATTGTCGGTAAACGCAATGAATCCGACAAGATCGTGGTTTTGTTGGATCGCGCCACTCGCTTTGTGCGGATGGCCTTAGTGCGTGATGGCGGCGCTCGGATGGTAGCCAAACTATTTGAAAAATGGCATGGTGATGAGCGCATCCCATGCTTACCGTCACCAGTAACCAAGGCAATGAATTCAACCACTTATCGCGCTTGCTACCGGATAATTTCTATGTCTGCGATCCGGGCAAACCCTATCAGAAGGGAGCGGTCGAAAACATTAACAAGCTCATCCGGCAGTACATCCCAAAGGGCGTAAGTCTTAAAGGCTACACCCAAGCGATGCTCAACAAAATTGCCGACGAACTCAACGACCGAGTCCGAAAATGGCTGCGTTGGAAGTCCCCAAAACAGCTACTATTCGAAGTGACCACCGCACCGTCAATTTGAACGCTAACCTACTTAAACGTCCGGAAAGCCACGCAGGATATCGCCCCATGTTGCGGGAACCGCCAGGCGTCTTGACTACATCATCTCGCGGCTCGCTGCGCTCTCCCCACTAGGCGTCTCAACACGCGGTTGTTTGCCGGTGAGCAAGAACGCACTCATCGCGGCGGCCATCGCCGTGATCGCCCACAACACGAAGAAACCCAGCGAGTAAATAGCGCTGCGTGAGGCGCGCATGTGTTCGCCGAGCACCACCAGCTCCAACGGGTCGACCAAGGTAAAAATAACGCCGATGCCGATGCCAGCAGCGATGAAGGATGGCCAGAGGATGGCGAGAGTGAGGCGCATTATTTTGGCTGTGCGGCGTCGCTGGGCTTGATGGCCGGTGGGGTGCCAACGAGCGGGGGTGCAACCGCGTCAACCGCGTCAACCGCAACTGGGCGCAACGCAAGCGGAGCAAGCGCAGCGGTGCCTACGTTTATTTCTCGCTGCAGTCGCCACCGTTTCTCTTTGTCTTCCAGCAACACGTTCCATTTGCCGCTGCGCAAAGCGGGCAACCTACCAGTGTAGCCGTCTAGATTTGCGCTGAGGTTCACCACGTTGTCGAAGCCGCTGCGGGTTGCATGAACGAGTGACAACGTGAGTGCCTCGGTAACTGGAGATCCATCGGCACGTTTGACCGCGACATTTACGCGGTCTTGTGTTTGATCAAAGGTGACAGTGGCGGTTAACCCAGCCTGCCGTGCAACATCATCACGATGCAGCGCTTGGTTAATTGCTTTACCTTGTTTGTAGTAGTCGTCAACCACCAATCCATCCTGGCCAGAGACGGCGAGATAAAGTGTGATGAAACCCGCAACCACAACGATGGCGGGACCAGACATCAAAAGCCACGGCCACGGCTCGCGATACCAAGGGTTTTGTGCGGCTACGGCGGGAGGTCTCATACGCGTCTCGGGTTTGTCAGGGTTTGTCACGGTTTGTAGAAGGCAGATTTCTCATGCAGGCTAAACACGTCTGGCGCAGAGCGACCGGCTGCATCTACCGCAGTAATGTCGAACTCGATTTTGCTGAAGCCTTTTGGCGCAGCGTCGATATCGATACGTAGCGAGATCGCAAACATCTTCGACGCGGCCGGGCCAATCTCAAGCGGTTGCTGCACGCCGTACACGCGGAGTCCATTAAGTCCGCTAACCTCGACCGTAAACCGCTGTACATGCTCTTGGGAGTTCATGATCTGCAGCCGATAGACGTTCTCAAGTTGCCCACCCGCAACTTCGCGCGCTAGCGTGGTTCGATCGCGCATGATGTCGGCGCGTAGCGGTGCGCGGTTCCAGAGGGTGATGCCTGCCGCGATAATAATCGCCCAGAGAATGCCGGTGTACACCAGTACGCGCGGACGAAAAACCCGGGCGACCATCGCGCGCCAATCGGCATGTTGCTCTATCGCGTTTTGTGTTGAGTAACGGATCAAGCCGCGCGGGTAGTTCATCTTATCCATCACTTGATTGCAGCCGTCAATACACGCCGCACAGCCGATACACTCGTACTGCTCGCCCTGGCGGATATCGATCCCGGTCGGACAAACCTGCACACAAATGCCGCAGTCAACGCAATCGCCAAGACCTTTTGCTTTGTAATCGACGCTCTTATTTCGGGAACCACGCGGTTCACCGCGGGTGTAGTCATAAGTGATGTTGAGTGTGTCGCGGTCAAACATCGCGCCCTGAAAGCGCGCGTATGGACACATGTATTTGCAAACTTGCTCGCGCATCCAGCCGGCGTTGCCATAGGTAGCGAAGCCGTAGAAAAATATCCAGAACGTTTCCCATGGGGCAACACCGAACGATAAGGCTTGGCTGAATAACTCGCGTGCGGGCACAAAGTATGCCACCAGCGTAAAACCAGTCCAAAGTGAAAGTGCAATCCACAAGCCGTGTTTCAGCCCTTTTCGGCTGAACTTGCCCATGGATAGGGGACTTTGATCAAGTTTCATGCGCTTGGGGCGGTCACCCTCTATCTTGCGCTCTATCCAAAGAAAGATCTCCGTGTAGACGGTTTGCGGGCAGGCATAGCCGCACCACAATCTTCCTGCAACGGCGGTGAAGAGAAATAGCGAGAACGCACAGATCAATAGCAAGACGGTGAGATAAATAAAGTCTTGCGGCCAGAACACGATGCCAAAAATGTAGAACTTGCGGGCGGTGAGGTCAAATAACACCGCCTGCCGGTCATTCCATGTCAACCACGGCGTGCCGTAGTAGGCCAGCTGTGTCGCCCACACAAAAAACCAGCGCCAGCTGGCAAACCAACCGGTGACAGCACGCGGGTAGATCTTTTTACGGACTTCATAAAGCGCATCATCTTGCCCATCTGGCGGTCGACCAGGAGGGGCGGTACTGACAATAATTGGAATGACGCTCTGGGTATTGCTCATTACAGATGGCACTCAGACGGAGTGCTATTTTCCTCTTAATGGTGGCGTTGCCGGTGGTGGCGTTGCCGTTGGCGGGGTTGCCGTTGTCGGCAGTGCCGTGGCTGGTGAAGTGGCCCCAGTTGCGACCGCGGAAGCAGGCTCAGCTGCTGTCTCAACAATCGGGGGTTCTCCTCCTCCCAAGCTGTACACATAGGCGGCGAGCAAATGTATTTTTGCGGCACCCAACTTTTCGAGTTGTGCCGGCATGGCACTTTGGCCCTCCACCAGCTGATTGGTGCCACGACCGTTTTTGATGGTGTACGCGATATCTTCAACCGAGCTGCCGTACAACCAAACATCGTCGGTCAGATTGGGAGAGCCTAGCTGGCGGTTACCTTTGCCGTCCGCGCCATGGCATGCAGCGCAAATCGCAAACTTCGGCGCAGCAGTAGCAGCCTGCGCGGCGTCGTGCTTGAGGCCAGAAAGTGAGCGGACATATTGCGCCATTTCTTTAATGCCTTGTTCGCCTCCAATCGCTTCGCCCAGTGCCGGCATCACGCCGTTGCGGCCATTGGTCAGGGTCGCGACGATGGTGGCCGGGTCGCCACCATACAACCAGTCTTTATCGCGCAGGTTTGGAAAGCCTTTCCCACCCGCTGCGTCAGAGCCGTGACACTGTGCGCAGTAGTTTAAAAATAAGCGCTGTCCGGCCGCGTTGGCCTGGGCATCCTTTGCCAGCGTGGGGATATCGATTGCGGTGTATTTGGCAAACACCGGGCCGAAATCTGTATCGGCTTGTTTGACCTCGGCGTTGTATTGCCCCGATGAGCTCCACCCCGCCTGACCGGCAAAGCCGCCCAACCCCGGAAAGATGGCCAAGTAGATTGCGCTAAAAATAATGGTGAGGTAGAACAGCCATTTCCACCAGCTTGGTAGCGGATGGTTGTACTCTGTCAGGTCTTCATCCCAAACGTTGCCGTGCAACTCTGGTTTGGTGCCGGTGGGTAGTCGTTTGGTCGTTTGTGTATAAAGCAAAACAGCACAAGCAATCATCGAAACGATGGTGATGACAGTTACATACCAGTGCCAGAATGCAGTCAGATGGTCTGTCATTTGTTTGCCTTCTTCAGGTTATTGGCGCTATCCGAGGTGATTGACGATGTCGGCAGTTCGGTATCGTCATCAAGAAACGGCAGGTTTGCGGCTTCGTCAAAACGCGCTTTGTTCTTTGCGCTCAAAGCCCAATAGACGATGCCGACGAAAACAAGAAACGATAAAAGTGTGACGGCCGATCGAAGTGTGGTCAGATCCATTTCACTCCCCTTACTTGGTCTTGAGTGCGGTGCCCAACACTTGCAGATAGGCGATCAGTGCGTCTTCTTCGGTTCTGCCTTTGACGGCTTCAGCCGCTTTGCTAATTTCCTCGTCGGTATACGGGACGCCAACCGTACGCAGCGCACGCATTTTTGGCGCAATACCGTCTGGATCAAGCATGGTCTTTTCTAGCCAAGTGTAGGCGGGCATATTCGATTCGGGCACCAGATCGCGTGGCTGACGCAAATGCAAGCGATGCCAGTCGTCGCTGAACTTGCCGCCGACGCGGTGCAGATCCGGTCCGGTACGTTTACTGCCCCACTGGAACGGATGGTCATAGACAAACTCACCCGCGACCGAGTAATGGCCATAACGCTCAGTTTCCGCGCGGAACGGGCGGATCATTTGTGAGTGACAGTTGTAACACCCTTCGCGGATATACACGTCGCGCCCTGACAGCTGCAATGCGGTATAAGGCTTCAATCCTGCGACTGGTTCGGTGAGGCTGCGCTGGAAAAACAGCGGCACAATTTCTACCAATCCGCCGACAGCAACTACCAAGATCACCAGAATAATCATCAGGCCGATGTTGCGTTCGATCTTGTCGTGAGTGAGTTTCATGACTTAATCTCCTTGTGTGGCAACGTTGCCGGCTGGGTTGGCTGGGTTGGCAGGGTTAGCCGGGTTGGCCGGGTTGGCATAGGCGGGCATCGGCAACGATCCCGGCGTCATGCCTTCAGGGATCGGCGCATCGTAGGCTTTGCCTGCCGCAACCGTCTTGAAGACGTTGTAGGCCATGATCAACATTCCGCTGAAGAACAGCACACCCCCCAGCAGTCGAATCATCCAGTAGGGGTAACTGGCTTTCACCGCTTCCACAAATGTGTAAGTGAGAGTGCCATCGCTGTTAACCGCGCGCCACATCAAGCCCTGCATCACGCCCGATATCCAAAGCGCAGCGATATAGAGGACAACACCGAGCGTGGCGATCCAGAAATGTATGGAGATTAATTTGATGCTGTACATTTCCTTCCGCCCGTACAGCTTTGGGATCATGTAATACATGGCACCGATCGAGATAAAGGCGACCCAGCCAAGCGCACCAGAGTGAACGTGGCCGATGATCCAGTCGGTGTAGTGCGCCAGACCGTTAACCGTTTTAATTGACAACATCGGACCTTCGAAGGTCGACATGCCGTAGAAGGACAACGAGACGATCAAGAATTTGAGGATCGGGTCGTCGCGCAACTTGTGCCAGGCGCCCGACAAAGTCATGATGCCGTTGATCATGCCGCCCCATGATGGCGCGAGCAAAATAAGTGAGAACACCATGCCGAGCGATTGCGCCCAATCCGGCAACGCGGTGTAGTGCAAGTGGTGCGGGCCGGCCCACATGTAGGTGAAGATCAGCGCCCAGAAATGCACCACCGACAAGCGATAGGAATAGATCGGCCGTTCGGCTTGTTTTGGCACAAAGTAATACATGATGCCGAGGAAACCTGCAGTCAAGAAGAAACCCACCGCGTTATGGCCGTACCACCACTGGATCATCGCGTCTTGCACACCGGCGTATGCGGAATATGATTTCCACATCGTCACAGGAATCGCGGCGCTATTGACCAGATGCAGAATCGCGACAGTCAGAATAAACGCGCCATA